>NZ_JAUBTG010000012.1:0-48001 GCF_036702395.1 Microcoleus sp. D3_18_C2
TTACTTAAATGGCTTAATTGGTAGACCGCCAAAAACTGCACAAGTATAAATACTTATTGCAAAAGTGACATGCTCCCTATTTATTTGGCTTCAGTCCATCTTGATAAAGATTACTCCAAGTAGCCAAGCCCCAATTATAAGTAAACCTTGCTATTCCAGCGTGCTTGCTCATTATTGTGGCTTGACTTTTGCTTAGCTTTAGCTTTGTTTTGATGGACAGAAGCATTGTTCGACCTCAACACTGTATTTCTTGATTGCTCAATTTTGCCAGTTCTTGTACGGGCTTGTCAATAGCATTTTTTAGGTTTTCTTTGAGCTCTTTGGAGTAATTTCGTAGACCGTATAGACGGCAAGAGAAGCAGTGGATTATCGCCATCAAATCTTCTACTAATTCATGCTGGGGGGACAACGATAATTGATTGGCGACTACAATTTCGCATCCAACCGACGTGGCAAGCTCTTGGATGAATTCAAAAGCAAAGCGACACATTCTGTCTTTGTGTGCAATTACAATTATTGATATTTCACCTTTGAGCATTGACAGCATGATTGCTAGAAACTTTTTCCTTTTAAAATTTAGTCCGCCCCCAATTTCTGACACCCAATCATCGACTGTTAATCCTCGACAAGGGCAGAAAGCTTCCATTGCCAGCATCTGATTTTTGAGTTCCGGTTTCTGTCCACTGGACGAAACAAGGGCGGTAGACGACCGTTTTTCGGTTGGCTTCTATGGGCTTCAATCCGTTGGCTATCAAGAGATCATCTTCGGTGTAGAACCGATGACCTGACAGGGTGCGCAAGGCTTGCAACTTCCCTGAAACGTCCCAACGTTGGAGTGTTTTTACTGACAATCCCAGCTTTTTTGCGAAAACGCGCGAGCTTAAACAAAATGGTACACCGCATATTTGTCTATAAGTGTATCATTTTGTCTATTTATTCGCTACCTAGGGACTAGCTCTGTTCTCCCTTCTTCCTTCTCCCTTCTTCCGACGGACATCGGACTGACATCCGTTACATCCCTTACACAATCCGTTGCCGAACCTTCTTCCTAACTAATTGGAGGGCCCGCCATCTTGCGGTGGAGTGGCGACTCCAGGACTGAAATTGGGAGCAGCGGGTGCAGGCGAAACAGGAGGAATGCCCTGATTTGCCCCAAAGTTGCTAGGCTGCCCAGGAGCCGGGAGAGGGGATTGAAACTGATTCGGATTGAACTGCTGCTGCCCGGGAGCGGGGAGAGGGGATTGAAACTGATTGGGGTTGAACTGTTGCTGCCCCGGAGGCACAGGAGACGGCAGAGGTTGACCTGAATTGCCGATCGCAGGTGTCGCGGGAATGCCAGAATTGGGAAGCGAGGGATTGGGCAATGGGGAGGAAGCCGAACTAGGAAGAGTTGCCAGGGCAACTCGATCGCCCCCTACCTCTCTCAATTTGTCTAAAACCTCGACAACCTTGGCATATCTAGCATTTTGAGGAGCGTACAGCACCATCAACCCCGTAGGATTTTGGCTTTGGAAACTCTTTAAAACTCGATCGAGCTGTTGGTAATTAACAGGCAATTGGTCGATATAAGTTTGCCCGAAATCGTCAATGCTGACAATCAGCATCTCTCGCATCTGCGTTTGTCCAGTCTTCGCTTTAGGCAAATCGACATTAATGGCTTGCTGGCGAGTCAGTTGCAAAGCCGCCAGGAGAAAAAACGTCAGAATGCAAAATATCACGTCAATTAAAGGCACCAGTTCAATCCGAGCCTCTTCAGCAGGAGTATCTAGATTAATCTTCATCAGTTCTCCTTGGTTCTAATTATTAGAAGGTGAATCTTCAGCCGGATCGGAACCTTTCAATTTCGGCTCCCGATTCCGTTCTCCCGGTTCTTGAGAATTGAGAGAACGCCTGTTCAAAGCATCTGCACCAAAGGAAGAATTGCTGTATTCGGCACCGGGCGCTCGACCCTTAGCATTAGCAGCAGGCCAGTATTGTCTGTAAAGCAATTCGAGTTCATTTCCAGCTTTGCGAAATATTTTTGCCTGGTTGAACAAAAAAGCTTGAAATATCCGATAAAACACCAAGGTAAAAATTGCTACTACCATCCCAGTAGCAGTCGTAATCAGCGATTCGCCAATGCCCGATGTCACGCCACTCGTGGCCGCCGTGCCGATGTCGCCCAGACGGATGGAACTGAGCGAGTTAATCAAGCCCAGGACTGTTCCCAGCAAGCCCAGCAAAGGCGCCAGAGCGATCGTAGCTTCTAAGATTTTGTCGCCGCGGCGCATCGAAGCCAACTCTTCATCGGCTGCTGCTTCGAGTGCGAGTCGAAATAAATCTGGTTCGGGATTGTAGAGCCGCAGGGGTGCAGAAAGAAATCGCCCGATCGGCTGTCTGTTAGCTTGTCTGGCCATCTCGTTAGCCACCCCCCAATCGCTGCGAGCGGCTTCCAGAATGCGGTTAACTATCTGCTTTTCTTTGCTCAGGAGGCTTGCCCAAAACCACAAACGCTCGATAATTGTACTCAAAGATAAAATCGATAACACCAACAGGGGCCACATGGCGGGGCCGCCTTTTTGAAACAGTTCTTGAATATTCACAATATTTTTGCTCCTGCAGTACCCGCTAACTTTTGCTTCTGTTCTACTTTTTTTAACAAATCTAAGGCCATTTAATTTTAGCTATTAATGTACTCAGGACTTACGCACTCGCCACTAAAGAAAGCCGGTTTTGCGAACAGCCCCTTGGGGTGCAACTAAGTATTTTCGTCAAGGAAACCCGGTTTCTGGGTAAGTCTTGGTACGGTTTTCTAGTACCTACGGCCGATGGGCGGCGACTTCCTCACAATTCCTCTAAGTCTTGACACATATCTTGGAGTGACTGGTGTTGAAGGCGGCGGGAAGAGCGGCGATATTTTTTAGTTTGCAGCTTCGGTTCGTAATGCTGCGTACCATCCGACTTGGTTTGCTGCTTCAAACTCGATTCGGCGCTGCTGGAGTTTTGCAGAGCTTGTTCGCGGACGATCGCCTCTTCGAGAAACTGCAAGTAATACTCATAGCGCTCCCAACCCCCCCGCACGACACAGTTAGGCTCGTCTCGGTGCGAACAGTCGCTAAACTGGCAGCTACCCAAAGCCAGCCTCTGGCGCGCTTCTGGGAAATATTCCGCTAACTCGGACGGATCGCATTCGAGAGCCGGTTGATTAAAGCCCGGAGTATCGGCCAAAAGTCCGCCGCCGGGGAGTTCAAATAGTTCGACGTGGCGAGTCGTGTGGCGCCCGCGGCCGAGTTTGCCGGAAACAGCGTTCACTCGCAGATTCAGGGCCGGGATCAGTTGGTTGATCAAGCTGGACTTGCCAACCCCAGAAGGGCCACAAATTACCGTTATTCTTCCTTGCAGGTGGTCTAGAAGCAAGTTCGGCAACGGCATATGTACGGGATTTAACGGATGTAACGGCTTGACCGAATTTGGAAGGTGGGGGTTATCCTCAGAAATCAGCAGAGATGGCTCTATTTTCTCCGCTAAGTCATTGAAATGCGGTTTCGAGGCAAAAATTTCATTTTGACCCTTAGCGGGGGCTTCATGAACTCCTAAACCGCTGCGGACGCTAATAAACATTGGTTCGTAGCCCCAGCCTGAAAGCCGATCGCGCCACTGTTCCAACTCATCGGGCGTGACCAAATCGCATTTGTTCAGGCACAAACTCACCTCTAAACCTGTAGATTCTGCCTTGACTAAAAACCGAGTTAATGATGCGGGATCTAAGTCTGGTTCGGCGAGGGCAAAAACCAGGAGAATGCGATCGGCATTAGCTACAGGCGGGCGGTTGAGTTCTGTTTGGCGGGGGAAGACTTCAGAAATTGCTCCCCGGCGGTCAGTCCAGTCCGGTTCGTCTACCACCACCCGATCGCCCACCATCACCTGTTGGCCAATTTTTTTGAGTCGAGTGCGACGAGTGCACAAGAGAATCGGAGAATCTGCAAGGGGGGCCTTTTCCCCGTCAATGGAGACTTCGGGATCTAACCTCACTTGGTAGAAGTTAGCCTGAACAGCAATTACAGTACCCACGATCGAGGGTGAATTCAGGCTCATCCTGCTTCCTGGTGTTCGGGGCGCTGCACTTTCATGGAAAAATAGCCCGACTCCGGCCCATCCGCGACAAATTGCGTTTCCAGAATCTGGTACCCTTCCATTTTCAGACTATCGGGCACTTGTTCGATCGGCTCCCCAGCATCCAGCCACACTTCCAAAACTGCTCCCGGTGCCATTTGCTCCAAGCGCAGTTTAGTGCGGACAAAATTCAGAGGACACGGAGTACCCCGCAGATCGATTTTGGCATCTGGGGATTTGGGATTTTCAATTTTCGATGTTGAATTCATAATACTTTTTGCAATCTCAAATCCTGAAAGCCGTAGTTTTTTAAACAAGTTGCCTGGAAACTGGAGAATCTAAAATTTTGTGTCCAATTGGACACAGACTGTTATTCTTTCTGAAAAAAGTGAGCGCAATTGCGCTCACTTTTTTGAGCGCTGCTGAAACGCAATGCCCAGGAAGCGTCCCACCTGAGATTTTTGTGAGCAATTCCACACAATTTTTTGACAAATACTAAAACCAATGGCTGGGGAATCCTGAAACAGGAAAATTTGACACCAATTGGTGTCAAAAATTGCTTATTTCTGAAACAAATTGCCCAGAAATCCTTCCAAACCGCCTTTACCAGTACGATCGCCCTTCAGCTTAGCAAGCTGCATCAGCAATTCCCGTTCCTCAGCCGTCACCTTAGTCGGAATGTCAATAGACACCGTAATCAAATGATCGCCGCGACTGACTGGATTTCCCAACCGAGGCACCCCTTTTTTCTCAAGAGTCAAAACAGTATTCGCCTGAGTTCCGCTAGGAATCAACAATTCCGTCGGCCCGTCTACGGTTTCCACTTCCAACCGGCACCCTAAAATTGCTTGCAAATAACTAATCTTAACTTCCGAGCTAACGTTAGTGCCGTCGCGCTTAAATAGCGGGTCTTCATTCACCGCCAAGAACACGTAAAGATCCCCAGGCGGCCCGCCCAGTTTGCCGGCATCCCCTTCATTAGAAACGCGCAAGCGAGTACCGTTGTCAACCCCAGCCGGAATTGTGATTTTCAGCTTTTTCATCACTTCTTTCTGGCCTCGGCCGCCGCAAGTTTCGCACTTGTCCTCAATCACTTGCCCGGTGCCGTTGCAAGTGGGGCAAACTGAAACTTGAGTAAAGCTGCCGAAAGGAGTGCGGGTAGCGCGTCGGACTTGACCACTGCCGGTACAAGTCGAGCAGGTTTGTGGTCTGGTTCCCGGTTTCGCGCCAGTCCCGGTGCAAGTTTCGCAGGTTTCTAGATGCTTGATGCGGAGTTCTTTTTCCCCACCAAACACTGCTTCTCGAAAATCCAGCCGCAAATCGAGGCGCAAATCGTCTCCGCGCACCGGCCCGCTGCGCCTGCGACCTTGCTGTTGTGGCCCACCGACGCCTCCCTGAAAGCCCTGAAAGAAGCTTTCAAAAATATCGGCAAAGCTGTCACCAAAGTCTTGGAACCCAGGCGCGCCTGCACCGCTGACGCCTGCTTCGCCGAAACGGTCGAAACGGGCGCGGGTTTCTGGTTCTGAGAGTACCTCGTAGGCGCGGTTAATTTCTTTAAACCGCTCCTCGGCACCGGATTCTTTGTTGACATCTGGATGGTACTTGCGAGCTAGGCGGCGGTAAGCACGCTTAATTTCTTCTTTGTCTGCGCTGCGAGAAACGCCTAATATTTCATAGTAATCACCGGCCATAGAGCTGCTTGCCTGGAGGTAAATAACAAAAAGTGTACGAAAAAGAAACGGGCTACCTTTCCTGAAATTACAGATTAAAAATCAAAAATTCTCATTGTTAATTTTTAACTTTTAATTTTTAGCTTTTCTGTTTTAAAGGAAAGGATTCATATCATCAACTTCTGGTTCGGGAACCTTC
Organism: Microcoleus sp. D3_18_C2; assembly: GCF_036702395.1. NCBI lineage: Bacteria > Bacillati > Cyanobacteriota > Cyanophyceae > Oscillatoriales > Microcoleaceae > Microcoleus > Microcoleus sp. D3_18_C2. The sequence continues at coordinate 5,962 of NZ_JAUBTG010000012.1, forward strand.
TGTTTTTGTTTTGACTGTGGACTTGACTGTGGATTTGACTGTGGACTTGACTGTGGATTTGACTGTGGACTTGGCTGTCGTTTTGACTGTCGCTCCGGCTTTGGTTCCGGCTTTGGTGCCGGCTTTGGTTCCGGCTTTGGTGCCGGCGGAGCTTGGGGCGCCACCAGCAGCTCTTCTTTCAGCAAAATGCTGTCGTCGTCCGCTTTAACCTCTTCTGGTTCTGATGATTCTACTTCTGACATCATCTCGCTTTCAACAACAGCTCCTGACGGGGCTACCCCGCTGCGGGCTTGGTCGTAGACTGCTGTCCCCAGCGAGTATAGCAGTTGCTTGAAAGATTCGATTGCGGGGGTGAGTTCCTCGATTGTGATGTCGGGGTTACTCATCGCTGCCCGCAAGGCTGCTGCGGCTGTTTCCGCTTCGGCCTTGAGCTCGTCACTCAGCAGTTGCGCGTTGGTTTTTAAAGTTACACCACAATTATAGACGAGGGAGTCAGCTTGATTTTTGAGTTCGACGAGTAGAGCGCGCTTGATGTCCTCGTCGGCGTAAAGTTCGGCTTCTTGTCGCATCCGCTCGACTTCGGTTTCGCTCAATCCCCCTGTATTGGAAATTTGGATGCTTTGTTCTTTTCCGGTTCCCTTGTCTTCAGCGGCAACTTTGAGAATCCCGTTGGCATCGATTTCAAAGGTAACTTCGATTTGAGGTACGCCGCGGGGGGCTGGGGGAATGCCTTTGAGCAGGAACTTGCCGAGACTTTTATTGTCTTTAACCAATGCCCGCTCGCCTTGGAGGACGTGAATTTCTACCGAGGTTTGCCCGTCTGTCGCCGTGCTGTACATTTGCGATCGGCTCGTGGGAATAGTTGTATTGCGATCGATTACTTTGGTAAACACCCCGCCCAAGGTTTCGAGTCCCAGGGAGAGCGGCGTCACATCGAGCAGCAGCAAGTCTTTGACTTCACCACCCAACACTCCGGCTTGAATTGCCGCGCCTACCGCTACAGCTTCGTCGGGATTGACGGATTTATCGGGAGAAACGCCCCCAAAATACTTGCTAATTGCCTGTTGAACTGCCGGAATCCGGGTTGAGCCTCCCACTAAAATAATTCTGTCTATGTCTTTGGGGGTCAAACTTGCGTCTTTGAGGGCTTGAGTCACCGGATCGATCGTCGCTTGCACCAAATGAGCCACCAGTTTTTCAAACTGAGCTTTGGAGAGTTCCATTTCCAAATGCTTCGGCCCTTTTTCGTCAGAAGAGATGAAGGGCAAATTGATTGAGGTGGATTCCCGGTTGGAGAGTTCGATTTTTGCTTTTTCGGCAGCTTCTCGGAGGCGCTGCAAGGCCATTTTGTCTTGTGAAAGGTCAGTGCCTTCTTGAGTGCGGAAAGCTTCTACCAGCCACTGCACTATGCAGTCGTCAAAGTCATCTCCTCCGAGATGGTTGTTACCGGAGGTAGCGTTGACTTCAAAAATTCCGTCTCCCAGTTGCAGGATCGAAACGTCGAAAGTACCGCCGCCTAGGTCAAAGACCAAGATTTTCTGTTCTATATTTTGCTTGTCCAGCCCGTAGGAAAGGGCTGCCGCTGTCGGTTCGTTGACGATCCGCAGGACTTCTAGACCGGCGATCGTACCGGCGTCTTTAGTAGCTTGCCGTTGGGCGTCTGTGAAGTAGGCTGGTACTGTAATCACGGCTTGGGTAACAGTTTGTCCCAAATAAGCTTCAGCATCTTGCTTGAGCTTTTGGAGTACCATTGCCGAGATTTCTTGGGGAGTGTGAACCTTGTTCCGAATTTGGACGTTAACGGTATCGTCTTTCCCTTTTATGCAGGTATAGGGAGTCCGCGCTCGTTCTTCTTCCGTGTCGTCCCACCGCCGTCCGATAAATCGTTTGATACTGTAGACAGTATTTAAAGCATTAGTTACAGCTTGCCGCTTGGCTAGTTGACCTACTAAGCGATCGCCCGCCTTGCCGAATCCTACTATACTCGGAGTTGTGCGCCCGCCCTCGGAATTGGCGATCACGACGGGTTTACCGCCCTCTAACACAGCTACGCAACTGTTAGTTGTGCCTAAGTCAATTCCAATAATTTTTCCCATAGCGCCTCATAAAACTTTGTGGGATGTTTGGAAACCTCCAACTACAGGTTGGGGGAGGAAAAACGACTCAGCTTGTTCAAACAAGCATTACCAGACTAGATTTGTAGGAAATAAACTTGATGTCCTCAAGCAATATCAAAGACCGGTAAAAACATTTTTCAGAATTTTTGGAGAAAGCGCTGACCTGCTTTTAGTCATCTTTAATTCAGAAGTTGGTGAGTCTGCCACCTTGGAACCCCCGAATAGAATTCGGGGGTCAGTGACTTTGAGGAATGCAGTACCTTGTATCCCGATTAACTTTCCGAACTATCGGGATTTTCATCTGAGGCTACCACAGATAGCCCAGCCGCTGCAACTTTCACTTTGGCGTGCCGCAAGACGCGATCGCCCAGAATGTAGCCGCGTTCTAGTTCTTGGATAATTGTGCCTTCCTCGTGTTCGTCAGTTGGCTCGCTGAGTAGAGCTTCGTGGATGTTGGGGTCAAACTGTTCGCCTTCGGGCCGCATCGGAGAAACCCCGATTTGCTTGAGGCTATCTACCATTTGCTTGTAAACACTTTGGTAGCTTTTGTGAATGTTCATTTCGCCGTCGGTTTGCGGCTTGATGTGCGATCGAGCGCGCTCGAAATTGTCAATTACCGGCAACAGGGGTTTAATCGTGAGACACCTTGCCTGTAAATCTAGCTCTTCTTTTTCCTTTTGGGTACGCCTGCGGAAGTTCTCAAAATCTGCTGCTAGGCGGAGATTTTGATTTTTCAGTTCTTCTAGTTGAGCCGATGTGGCTTGCAACTGAGTTTTTAAAGCCTCTTTTTCATCGTTGGCCTGGGCCAGTTCCTTCTTCCAAGGCTCCGCCCCGTCTGCAGTCGGGCTGTTGGTGGAACTGCCGGTGATGGTATCCCCGGATGCGTTTGCTGGCGGGCGATCGCCTTGAGAACTTTGATAAGCTCGAGCAAGTTCGAGCTCCCAATCCGCCGATTCGTTCGAGTTTCCTGATGCCGCCGGATTTTCGCTTGCCATTGGCGAACCCTCTGGGGTGGTTTCCCCAGTTGAGTTAGGATCTTGATCTTGCTGTTTTTCCTCGTCAATCATAAAAGCTGCGCGACAGAACCCTATCAATTCTAGCAGATACAGTTAACCCGGTAAATCTAGAGGACTCGAATTTACTGTGTATGGCACAATGTGAAAAGAGGAAGTCTCGCCCGACCTGGAGACATTGCTCAAAGCTTTCCCTAAAATATTCAAAGCCCCGTTTAAATATTTAGGTATAATATTATGGCATTAATAGGGCCAATCCAATGTTTGTTGGTTCCTCATTTTTAATTAACGCGATCGCATTTACAACTTTTATAAGTATATTTTGCGGTTAAGTCTACTACAATATTTCCCATTTAGGAGGCTTGATGTTTCAAGGTTTACTTAAAACGATAGGGAATTAAAGTTATCATCGGTCACGCTGTTTTATTCGCAACCTGACACTGCCATTTTTTACCATTTGCTGAGTTTGCCAAGTGGGGAGAAAAAGAAATTTGTATTGAGGAACTAAATAGTTATCTGTGTGCTTGTGTATAGTCATTTCAAATAAAAAAGAGACACTATTGAGCGCAGTAGGCACAGATAAGTTCATCTAAAGATGTGCCAGGAGGAGCATACATTCTGGCTCGCTTTAAGGCACTAAAATCGTGTTCAATATCGTTCAGGTCGGGAGAATATTTCGGGAGAAAAATAACTTGATGACCCGTTTCCTCTACCAGTTCTCGAATGGCTGTTTTTCGATGAATCGGTGCATTATCCATGATTAATATAGATGGCTTTGTTAGAGAGGGTAATAAATATAAAGATAACCACCCTTCAAAGCCTTCTGCATTGAGGCTTCCCGTAAAAACCATTGGGGCAATTAAGTCCTTTTTTCCTTTCCTCCTTCCAGCTACTAGATTTTCTCTTGTTCCCCGTTTGCCGGACTTTTCACCCCAGATTTTTTTGCCTTTTTTAGACCAGCCATAAGCACAATCTAGAAACGGCTCAAATCCTGATTAATCAACAAAAACCAGACTTTGACTTCCCGATACTTTAATCAATTCTCTGAGATGAGAGTAGTATTTCATTCTTTCTTCTCGGTTTCTCTCCTGGTAACGAAGTTGTTTTTTTTTCGGGTAATTTTCATTTCTTTAAGAGCATAAGATATGGCACTGGGTCTGGTGCAAAACTTATGGGCTCTGTCGATTAATCTGGCATCTGGATTCTCTTTAACATCCTTTTCCAATGCCTGCCAATCTAGTTTTCTCTTACGTCTTTTTACCTTTGTAGCTTGAAGGTCTGACCGACGCAGCCACCGATATATCGTTGCTCTTCCTACCTTAAATAGGACAGCAGCTTGGGCGATACGACCGCCATTTTCTACATAGTTCACTACTCTTTTTCTCAAATCTATGCTGTAAGACATTTTCCTAACTGGTTAACAATTTTTTTCATTTTACATCATTTTTTAAAATTCTCATACTTATTTGAAATGACTATAACTCAGACACTAGGTTTTTAATCTTGATGCGAATTGGGGGCGTGGTTTTTCAGAGTCAATAACGCCGAAGTTTATTGAAGTGTGGAATTTTTGCCATTCAAATGATAGATATTAGCGGGTATGGCGACGATACTCATCTTTAGATAATATGGATATCTAATGGGCATCTTTCCAACATTTCTGAACCGTAAAACTTAGATCGCAAAGGTTCGGAAACCAGGGTATAATCAAAGTAATATTTACTGACCCAAAACTAGAGTTGCTCAAAATTTGCCCTGGGGGCTCATGCAGCCGACGATCGGGGAGTGACAGATCGCAGATAATTAATCAAAATATATTTCAAAAGGGCGATCGAGGCTTTCGTAAAAGCTATCATCACAGAACATAGCTCATATTTAATTTAGTAAAGCTAACCGCGCCACCACGGGCGCTGTAATTTGAGCAAACAATTTGGGAAAATAGAATTAGTCTGGGAGGGGGACACACCCCGCCCCGCTTTTCTCTCCCGGTACGGGGAACCCCCAAGTGATGTGCCCTGACGCTATAACGAGAGTATCCCGCAAGTTAATCAGGTAAATAAGCAACTTAGCACTCAACGAACAAGATTTGATTGCAAGCACCCGCAAATCCCTCCCAGGTCTCGTCAATTTGTGGACGCAGCTTAGAGGGGACTGCGAGCTTAAACTTGAGAGATAGGGATTGAGCCAGAAAATGATAGCTGATCCATAAGCAAAGAATACGGGGGTTAAAACCCCACGTTGGTTTTCCTCTCAGCACTTTTTGTGACTGAGTTTCCCACCTATTGAGTGTTTTTTATGACTAGCACATCCCCGCTTCGCTCCACATCCCTAGTTTCTGTGAGTCAATTTACTCCGGCTATCACCAAGATGATTCAGTCGGGTTACGTCAACGGCGAGCAAGTAAAACAAGCTCTAGTTGATAGCCGGAACTCCGGCAAGCGGTTGACGGAGGTATTAGAAGCACTTACCGGGCAGCCGTTGCCTCCAGAATTGCTGCGACTTTACAAGAAGCAGCAGATGTTTGAACGGAAGATAGTCTACGGCGTTGAAGCATTTGACCCGGAGATGAGCGAAATGTCTAACGAGCAACTCGGAGTTATGCTCGATGCGTTGAAGATTTCGATCGACATTTGTCACCAAGGTCGGTTTTTACCCGTAGCGAAGACTGAAACTGAGCCTGCGGCGGTTTTAGTGGCAATGGTAGATCCCGACAACCTCAACGCCATAGAAGATTTGCGGCGGATTTTACAGCCTCACGGCTTGGCTTTGCAGCGGCGAGTGATTACGCCGGACGACTACCAGGACATTACTTCTGCTTATCAAGACGAACAAGTTAAGAGGGAAGCTAAAAAAGCTGAAATCGAAAAGCAGAGAAAGATGGATTTAGGGGAGGGAGATTTTGGCGAGCTCTCGCTAGTAGAGGAGAGCACCGACCAAGAAGACCTCGCTAACACCTTGGACGATGCAGAGGCTGCTCCCGTAATTAAGGCCGTCAATATCATTTTGGCGAAAGCTTTGTCGGAAAAGGTGTCTGACATCCACGTAGAACCTCAAGAAGAGTTCATGCGGATTCGGATGCGGAAAGACGGAGTGCTGCAAGAGTATTTCCGGTTTCCCAAGCAGGTAGTCCAATCGATTACCGCTCGTTTCAAGATTATTGCCAACCTGGATATTGCCGAACGCCGACAAGCTCAAGACGGGCGCATCCGCCGGGTGTTTGAGGGACGCACGGTGGATTTCCGGGTCAACAGCTTGCCTTCCCGGTACGGTGAAAAAATCGTGCTGCGGATTTTGGACAGTTCCAGCACTCAGTTGGGTTTGGGTTTGTTAATCTCCGACGAAGAAACTCTGGCTTTAGTGCGAGAGAGTGCTAGCCGTCCGTTCGGACTGATTTTGGTGACGGGGCCGACGGGTTCGGGCAAGTCAACTACTCTGTACTCGATTCTGGCGGAACGGAACGATCCGGGGGTTAATATCAGTACGGCGGAAGACCCGATCGAATATGCTTTGCCAGGAATTACCCAATGTCAAGTAATTCGGGAAAAAGACTTGACTTTTTCCAACATTCTGCGGGCTTTTTTGCGGCAAGACCCTGACGTGATGCTGGTGGGGGAAACGCGGGACAAGGAAACGGCAAAAACTGCTCTGGAAGCTGCTTTGACGGGACACTTGGTGCTGACGACGCTGCACACGAACGACGCGGCCGGGGCAGTGGCGCGTTTGGCCGAAATGGGCGTAGAACCGTTCATGGTTTCGGCCGCTCTGTTGGGCGTGTTGGCTCAACGTCTGATGCGGCGCGTTTGCGACAAATGCTGCATTCCTTACCAGCCTACTGCAGCAGAACTCGGCAAGTACGGTCTGTCGGCTTCTCAAGAAATTGATCTAACTGTTTACAGAGCCAACACTATACCCGTGGAGGAAAGGAAGGAACTCGCAGACAACGAGCAACTTTGTCGGAAGTGCGGCGGCCTAGGCTACAAAGGACGGGTAGGGGTTTACGAGTTCCTGAAAAATACTGAGCGGCTTCAAACTCTGATCACTCAAGGAGCTCCCACAGAGCAAATTAAGGAAGCAGCAGTAGAAGAAGGGATGAAAACGCTGCTTGCTTACAGCTTGCAGTTGGTGCGGGAAGGCGCGACTACCTTTGAAGAAGTCGAGCGGGTGACGTTTACAGACTCTGGGCTGGAGGCTGAAATGAAAGCCAAACGCAAGCAGGGACTTACCTGCAAGACTTGTCAGGCGGAATTGAAGCCGGAGATGCTTGATTGTCCGTACTGTTTGACTCCGCGCTTTTTGGATTGATTCAGCAGTTAACTGTTGACTATTAACTGTTGACTCTTAACTGAGCTAGATTGGTCAATAACTATCATATCAATTCGATCGAGGAGAGGTATCTATGGGTCTGATGATTGAAGACGTACTGGAGTCCCTGGTAGAGCAAGGGGGTTCGGACATACACATCCAAGCGGGCGCGCCTATATTCTTCCGAGTCAGCGGTAAACTAACTCCTCAGACGCAATACGGAGACATTCTGTCTGCTGAGGAAGTGCAGATCCTAATTTTCCAAATGCTCAACAATATGCAGCGCAAGCAGTTGGAAATGGAGTGGGAACTCGACTGCGCTTACGGCGTTCGGGGATTGGCTCGGTTCCGGGTAAATGTCTACCGGGAACGGGGTGCTTGGGCTGCTTGTATGCGGGCTCTGGCTTCTAAGATTCCTAACGCAGATGCTTTAGGCGTGCCACAGGTTTTGCGGGATATGACGGAAAGACCCAGGGGTATGCTGTTGGTGACGGGACAAACGGGTTCCGGGAAAACTACTACGATGGCGGCTTTGTTGGATCTGGTCAACCGGACGCGGGCGGAACACATTCTAACCGTTGAAGACCCGATCGAATACGTGTTTCCCAATGTCAAGAGTTTGTTTCACCAGCGCCAAAAGGGCGAAGATACTAAGAGCTTTGCTAATGCGCTGAAAGCTGCTTTGCGCGAAGATCCTGATGTAATTCTCGTGGGGGAAATGCGGGACTTGGAAACGATCGGTCTGGCAATTTCGGCGGCAGAAACGGGTCACATGGTGATGGGAACGCTGCACACTAATTCGGCGGCTGCAACTATCGATCGGATTTTGGACGTGTTCCCGCCCATTCAACAACCCCAGGTTCGCGCCCAGGTGTCTAACTCTTTGGTGGGAATAGCCAGCCAAAATTTGGTAATAAAAGTTGGGGGCGGCCGCTGCTGCGCTATGGAAATCATGGTAAATACTCCAGCTATGGCTAACTTGATCCGGGAGGGAAAAACTCCGATGATTTACTCCCAAATCCAAATGGGGGCAAAATTGGGTATGAGGACGATGGAAATGGCCCTCGCTGAACTTTACAAGAGCGGTAAAGTCACTTGGGAATCGGCAATGGCCAAGGCTTCTAAGGCTGACGAACTCGAACGCTTGATCGGCCCGGCACCGGTTGGTAGCGCCCCGGTAAAAGCTCATTAGTTCCGTCAGCAGTCATTAGTCAGGAGTTCGCAGGCTGAATTAATGACTGATGACTGATGAGTCATAACTTTTAATAAATTTTCAGAGGTGAGCTGTGGCTACCAACGTTATCCGCCAAAAACCGAAAGGTGGCTTTGATTTCAGTAAGATTCAGGAGCAAATTGAATATAACCTTACCAGCCTTACTGTTAAGGATATGGCTATTTTTGCTCGTCAGTTTGCGGCTATGTTTAATGCAGGGGTGGCGATCGTTCGATGCCTTTCCGTGCTGCACGAGCAGTGTTCTAATGCTAAGCTGAAGCGAGCGCTCAGAAGCATGAATGCTGACGTTCAGGAGGGGATAAACTTGGCAGAGGCGATGGCTAAGTTTCCTGATGTGTTTGACCAACTGTTTATCAGTATGGTGGCGGCGGGAGAAGTCGGGGGGGTACTAGATGAAACCCTAGACCGTCTGGCGGTGATGATGGAAAAAAATCACAAGACGGAATCCGAAATTAATTCGGCTATGTCTTATCCGAAGACGGTGCTTTCCATCGCGATCGTGATTTTTTTCGCAATGACCATATTCTTGCTACCAACTTTCGCTAAAATCTTTAAGGATATTGGTGCAGATTTGCCGGCTTTTACGGTGATGATGTTGGCAATTAGTTCATTTTGTACCGCTTGGCCTCCGATTCAACAGGTGACAGTTATTGGGGTAATTATAGCGCTAAAAATTGCCTTCGATATGTACTACAAAACTCCCATAGGTCGCCTACAAATTGATAGAATTGCGATGAAATTGCCGGTGTTTGGCGATTTGATCGAAAAATCTGCGGTGGCTAGGTTTTGCGTGATATTTGGGTCGCTGACGCGATCGGGCGTGCCGATTCTCAATTCTTTGGAAATTGTGCGAGATGTGGCGGGAAATCAGGCGATATCTAATGCGATCGAATATGCGAGACAGGAAATTCAAGGCGGCGGCATGATCAGTATTGCTTTGCAAGAACAAGCTGTTTTTCCGTCTTTGGCCATCCAAATGATGGCAATTGGCGAGGAGACAGGGGAACTTGACAAGATGCTGATGAAAGTTGGCGCTTTCTACGAAACGGAAGTGGAAGAAGCAGTAAAAGGACTTACCAGTATGCTAGAACCTCTGATGATTGTGGTCGTCGGTGGTATCGTAGGTTCAATTTTGCTGTCGATGTATCTGCCGATGTTCGCAGTCTTCCAGAAGCTGTAAAAAAGTGCTAATTAGTTATTAGTTATTAGTTAGTAACAATTAACGCCTGACCAATGACTATTTCAATCTTTCCCAGGCTCTGCCTGGGCAGACTTTTGGAGGAGGCACATCCTCTATTAAAAGGAGAAAACAATTTGGAGGCTCTGCCTCCAAATCTTCATTACCAGGGTCTTCCCATTGGTGACAAATTACGAAAATGTCACAAAAGTCAAGTAGGATAGGTAGACCGATTTAACTGCTGCCTAATCCTGGCTTTACGCTCCAGGGTAAACGCATCTTAATTGGAACCCCAAATATGCTACAGTTAAATCCGAATAAATTTAAATGTAGTTATTGTCGTTGATGGATGCTATCAATGGCAAAAGGTTTTACTCAAACTTTAACTCACCAACCAAAACAAACAGATTCATTGCCTTCGGTGAATATTATATTAAATGGCAGGTTTTTAGAATATTTTGCCAATTTGAACTACCCCAGAATAGAAAGAATAAAAAAAGTTACTCAGAGATATTACAGCGTAATCGCATCTTAATTAAGGTATAATGGTGAGGGAAATTTTTAAAACATTTGACAGCATCATTCAAGCGCAGCTCGTAAACTAAGGAAGAAAAATTGAGTGTGATGCTGATAGCCAGCTAAGCACGCTCGCTGGGGTTCCACCTAGTTGATTTATCTCCATCACGTGCTCTTGCCTAGGGCGTGTTTTCAAACTATAACCACAACAGAATGCAGGCGATCGCGATCGTGGCTGTATAATTGGCAGGCAGCTTCTCATATCGAATAGCGCTCCGACTCCATTGCTTGAGTCGCTTGATAGCACGTTCAACAATGTTCCGTTGCCGATAGATTTCACGGCAGCCTTTTTCCATCTGCCTCAGTGAGAGATACCTGCCGGGAGTCCATTCCCAGTTTAACTACTTGTTGGTGGCCCATCCCGTCTCCACCGCAGCCCTGCCTCTGGCAGGTGCATTTTATGTCATTTGTCAAGTACAATTTATACCAAATTAGATGCGATCGCCCTGCACTAATAACCCATAAATATGGTTCACTTTAACGTTGCCTTTCAACACTTTAACTCCTTCACCGACATTACCCTATCCCTGGCCAAAACTTTAGACCAAATGGGAATTCCTATTTCGGTCGAACCTTCAACAATAGCCTCTCATCTCAGCCGCCATTCCACAGCAGAAGAAAACGACCTGCTAGAGAAGTGGATGAACACCACACCCTCAGATTTATTTCAGATCAAATGGTCTCATTATTGGAAACCTTATTTTTTAAAAGAACTCAACGGACATCTCAACTTAGAACTTTTTGCTATCAATTACGAATTCGCCAAAAACCATGATGATTATGATTACTGGATTTACGATGCTGTTAACACTTCATCCCACAAACTAGCCGTCAGCCAATATTCTAAAAACGTTTTAATAAAAGCTGGATGTCCGCCGGCTAACGTATCAGTCATGCCTCTAGGTTTCAATCCTTTAATCTCGCAACTCTATTTGCCCAGACCGCAAAAAACCCAAAAAGATGTAAAGTATATTCTGCACATGACCAATTCTTTTGATTTGTATAGATTTGGCACGGATCTGGCAATTCAAGCTTTTTGTGAAGAGTTTAAAGATGATTCTAACGTAGAGTTAATTATCAAAGATGGTGGCAAAAATCCTGATGTTATAGTGGAACACCTCGTAAATATCGAAAAACAATTCGGCAAGTTCAAGTCAAAAGTTCAGGTAAAGCCTAAATTTTGTACTAAAGCAGAACTAGCTGATTTATACTTGTCAGCAGATGCTTTTTTAGCACCCTTTCGCGGCGAGGGTTTTGCGATTAAAATTTTGGATGCCTTTGCAGCAGGTTTGCCCGTTGCTATGACTATGTACGGCGGCCCGACTGAGTACGCCAATGCTGATAACTGCTATCCCATTGCTTACGATCTAGTTCCCGTGGGAAAGTGTTACGATACTGAGTATCTAAAAATCAGAAATGCTCCTCATTGGGCCGAGCCAAATGTTCAGTCGGTTCGCGAACAGTTGCGAAAAATTGTTGAAGACCCGATGCGTTTTCAGGTAGCTCAAAAAGCTAAAGAGACGGCAGATTTATTTAATTGGGAAGCTGCTGCTCAAAAATTGCTAAGATTAATGCGAAAGTTGTTTTAAGAGCAGAAATTATGGGACTCGAACGCAAAATGTTTAGGGGAATGTTTTCACCCGGAGAAGTGGTACGATTAAAACAGCCTTGTTTTACTCCCGGCCGATTGTTTGAGCCAGGAAAATATAACGCTGATGAGTTGCCGGATATCGCTTTTGATATGGGTTTGGTAGACCATTTGCCACCAGTCAAAGGCAAAAGTTCAGAAAATCTCAATGTTCAGAACCCGCCAGATCAAAACCTTGAGGAATAAACTCTCGTTGGCAGTAAGGACTTCAGTCCTAAAAATCCCTGTTGGTAGTAAGGACTTTAGTGCTGAAAATTAAAATAAATAATCAAAGACTCAAGTCCTGACTGCAAAAAAGATAAAGCCAAATTAACCATTTTGCTCTATCTGGGCAATTAACTGTTTCAAAACTTGACTAGCTTTATCGTTCTCAATCTGACAAGTTCCGGCATTCTGGTGTCCACCGCCGCCATACCTCAACATTAACTCCCCAATATTAGTTTTAGAAGTTTTGTTAAAGATTGACTTGCCAACTGCGAAAACAGTATTTTGTTGTTTCAGTCCCCAAAGTACGTGAATCGATATATTGCACTGAGGGAACAAAGCATAAATTACAAAACGATTTCCCGCATAAATCACATCTTCGTTACGCAAATCCAAAACAACTAAATTATTATAAACTTGGGCGCATCGCTGTATTTGCTCTTTAAATTTTTCTTCTTGCTCGAAGTAGAGGTCTACTCTTTCTTTTACATCAGGAAGCTGCAATATTTGGTCGATGGTATGATATTTGCAGTAATCGATTAACTGCATCATTAACTGATAATTGGAAACGGTAAATTCTTTAAACCTTCCCAACCCCGTTCGGGCGTCCATTATGAAGTTTAACAGCACCCATTCTTGCGGGTGCAGAACCTCTTCTTTGGCAAATTGAGCGGAATCTGATTTGTCAACTGCCACCATCATCGCCTCAGAAATATCAGGAAACTTTGCTTGGCCTCCATAATATTTGTACAGTACCCTAGCTGCAGAAGCTGCATAGGGATCGATGATGTGGTTGATTTTGATTTTCTCGTGTCTAAGAGTTTCGCTGAAATGGTGATCGAAAGCTAGATGAACTCCCTCAACATAGGGTAAATTGGTGCTAATATCGTTATTTGTTATTTCGATTTTCCCATCCTGCATATCTTTAGGATGCACGAATTTAATCTCGTCGATCATATCGAGTTCTTTGAGCAAAACTGCACAGACTAGACCGTCAAAATCGCTGCGGGTGACTAATCTGTATTTTTTAGTGAGTGGCATATGCTTCTGTGATAGGGAGGAACTGATCACCAGCTAATATAACGTATTACCCGATCGCTTTCCAATATGAACACAGACCCTTACGCTTGGATAGAGAAGGCCCTGGACACAGTTCGCCGTGCCAATTGGTATAGATCGCCAGAATCGATCGAAAGTTCCCCTGGGCCTGTGGTAAAGTTAGCAGGCCACAGCCTGATTAACTTTGCCAGCAACGATTATCTGGGACTTGCGGGCGATGACAGGTTAATTGAAGCTGCTATAGCTGCAACTAAGGAATTTGGTACGGGTGCGACGGGTTCGAGGTTGGTCAGCGGACACCGCGATTTGCACCGACAGTTAGAACAAGCTATTGCTAATTTAAAACAAACTGAAGATGCTTTAGTATTCAGTTCGGGATATTTGGCGAATCTAGGGGCGATCGCATCCGTTGTCGGCAAGCGCGATTTGATATTATCTGACAAGTACAACCATTCGAGCCTGAAAAACGGAGCCACACTCAGCGGTGCAACTGCCCTAGAGTACAGTCACTGCAATCTTGAGGATTTAAAAGCCAAGCTAGAGCAAAATCGCGCAAGGTATCGCAAGTGTTTAATTATTACCGATAGCGTCTTTAGCATGGATGGGGACTTGTGTCCGCTACCACAGTTGTTGGCTGTGGCCGAAACCTTTAACTGCATGGTATTAGTAGATGAAGCTCATGCTACGGGAGTTTTCGGTGCTAGCGGTGCCGGTTGTGCAGAACATTTCGGGTGTACGGGAACACCACTGATTCAAGTGGGGACACTCAGCAAAGCTTTGGGAAGTTTAGGTGGTTACGTTGCGGGATCTGCTGCTTTAATTGATTTTCTGCGTAATCGAGCTGCGAGTTGGATTTATACTACAGCATTGACGCCTGCTGACGCGGCTGCTGCTTTAGAAGCTGTGAGGATTGTACAGCAAGAACCAGAACGCCGAGTTCGGTTGCGACAAAATATCGAAACTTTCAAATATTGCGCGATTACCAATTACCAATTACCAATTAGTAATTCCCTCTCCCCAATTTTCACTCTTCCGTTAAAAGATGCAGCCTCCGCTTTAACAGTCGGCAGCAAACTCAAGGAAATGGGTATTTTTGCTCCAGCGATTCGGCCTCCGACTGTCAGCGTGAGTCGAATTCGGATTTCGCTGATGGCAACTCACGAGCTCGCACACCTTCAGCAGTTGGTAGAGGCGCTGAAGCAAGTTTTGAGTTTTGACTAAATGTTGAGTGCGTACCGCGCACCGCTTGACTAAATGTAAATGTTGGGCCTAAAAGCATCGGGCCTAAAAGCATCGGGCATCAGCCTAATGACTAATGACTACTGACTAATGACTAATGACTTCTGATTGTCAAGATATCGCTATTGACTTATGACCAATCTTATACAGGAGTTTGGTCGATCGGTCAACAACTGTAAATTTTTTGTAAATTTAGATACTTTTTGGAATTTAGCGCTATATTAGAGAAGTAGCAGGTACACCAAATTTAATATAAGGAACGTCCACCATGAACACAAATCGTCAAAACGTAAAAAAAGTAGCAGAAACCCACCGCGCTAACATTCACAAGCAACTGATGCACCGCATAGAAGTAGCGAGATCCAGTGGCAATCAAGATTTGGTTCGGGTGCTTGAAGAGGAAATGAGACAGCTTTAAAGAAGCTGGAACTAGAATTTGCCGTAGTTTGGTTTAGAGGGTTGTGCGAGAAATGCAGAATTCCGGCAACCGCTACCTGTGAAGTTTTGACTCCTCTCTTAGTTGGTAGGAAAAATCCCGGTTTTTTAAAGAAACCGGGATTTTTTATTGAGAAGGAAGAAGAAAGAGGGAACACTCCTGCACGCACAAACTCTATCTGTAGAGTGCGCCTCGTCCCCAAGAGATTTGCCAAAAATAGAATGTTATGTCGGTAAGTTGAATCAGGTATTTATGAATTTGCTGAGCTATGCGATTCATGCCTTGAATTGCTATGACCAAAAACGCGCCTCGGAGCAAATTAAAAATGACCATAGTAGGATTACGATTTGTACTTATATGCTGAATTAGGATGGGGTAAGAGTCGGTGTGAAAGACAGGCTGGGAATAACAAGGGAGGTAAGGAATGAGAATTAAATAACTTCCACAAGTTTGTGGGATGGGCCTAAGAGCCCGTCCAAAAAGGACGGGCTCTTAGGCCCATCCCACAATAACAATTAAAATTGTAAGTTATTTAATTCGCGATCTTAAGTATACAGCACTTTCCAGGTAAGTGAAGTACAGAGAAACCGGGTTTCTTGAATAAAACCGGTTTCTGGCGAGAAATCCAGAAGAAACCCGGTTTCTGGGGTGTACTTTATAAACCTGGAATCCGCTGTATCAAGTTTGTCCCGCACTTTTAACCTCTTAAAATTAAGGCGTAAAAAAAACTTTAGTAGCGACTCAGCCTCGCTACAGAAATTGTACAAAAATTGCGCTATGAATGAAAGCGTTGGCTAGATACTATACACATCAAAAACCACGTATTTATTGATGAAACAGTGGCAGCGATCGCACAACCGAGCTATTATACTGTGGCGGTGCAAAATGTCATCGCCTCGCTTCCGAACATTGACAAAGAGTTAGCGGCTTCGGATCGCACATTCCGATCGCGCGATCGAACTGCATCATTTTTAACAGCGCCGCCCAAGCTTCCGCAGTTTGACTCTGCCGCAATCCCATCGCCACGATCGATCGCAGCATAAACTCCCCATCCTTCACTTTTCTCAGCAACATCCGTAGCGCCACCGCAGAATCGCCCTTTCTCACAAGCCCTTACCCGCCCGCAGCCTGTCTTGAGAATCCCAATTTTGCAGCGCTGCTGGGATTTCCCTAATTTCCCTCAGCCAATTCCCATATATTTTTGTTACTTTTATTTAAGATTTTAGCAAAAAGTGCCGGATTTTGGGAAAATTAAAAAAATTAAGTTATTAGAGTGTGTCTGCAAATTAACAGCCTCCAACTTCAACACCAGAAGAAAACACCAGAAGAAGTTCAGAAATTAATTGCTGAATTTGATTAATATTGGCAAGCGCTAATCGACTATAATCTGGAAATTACTCACAAGCTAAAAATGCCCCAGCAAGAAGTGAGGAAGTAGTGACAAAAATAATCCAGAGATAGTATCGACGGGGCGCTAGCGAATTTGCGTGAAGCGAAGCTATCCCGCTATTAATTGCCACAGCCTGCCTAATACCAATTATCCAAAATCTTGCAACAGTTATGAGTTTTTGGTTTGTTTCCTGAAACACTGTATGCACCGATGCGGATCTGTGAGATAGTCGCTTTTTTTGATAACTTTTCTAGGGCGATGCGCCCGGAGCGCTACTGTTGCATGATTTTTGAGAATTAGTTAGTATAAAAACGAGATTAATTTGGACTTTGTAGGAGATTTTTTTATACTTAATTGTACTATTTCATTTCCCCGAAGATTCTCCCTAGCCCCACTGCTTCATCAAGGTGGACAAGATTCTGCTTTAAAATTGATTGATGAGTTGGCGGATTTAGGGGAAATAAACTCTCTGGCAAACATTCAGAGAATTGCTACGATCGCAGAATGTGGTAAATTTACTCCCGCTCAACTTTCAAGAGTACAATTAATACAATCTCTGAGGGATTTCAACCCTCACGATTGTCCCCATTGATGGAGATATTATGGCTCTAAATAATAATAATAATAATAATTTGAAAATCGCTCGATCGCACACGCCGAGTGCGCTTTAATATATCCGCAGGTAGATAGCTAATTCTTACTTTTATGATTTCTTATAATATATAATAAAAATAAAAATCTACCATAATACTTACTTAAAAAAGCATAAATTGGGTATAAAAAATGACTGAAAAAAAGAATTCCAAGAAATCTCCACCTAAAGCTGGTATTAAAGCTCGCAAGCAGCAAAACAATCAAAACGACTTATTTCCTGTAGTCGCAATAGGAGCCTCAGCAGGTGGATTGGAAGCCTTTATGGAATTACTGAGCCATTTGCCGATCGATACCGGCATGGCGTTTGTAATAATTCAGCATATGTTGCCGAGTCAGGAAAGTGTGTTGAGTGTGATTCTGGCTCGATCGACCCTGATGCCTGTGCATGAGGTGACAGATGGGATGCTGATAGCACCGAATCAGGTGTACGTCATCCCCCCGAATTCCAGCATGACCATCGATCGAGGGGTGCTGAAGCTAACGCCTCGCGGCAGAGGACGCGGGGTATTTATGTCCGTCGATACTTTTCTGTTTTCCCTGGCCGAAGAACGGGGGAACAAAGCCATCGGCGTCATTTTGTCCGGGGGCGACAGCGATGGTGCCCAAGGGTTAAAAGCGATTAAGGCCGCCGGCGGTATTACTTTTGCCCAATGTGAAGAATCGGCACAAGTCAGCAGTATGCCGAATACTGCGGTGGCTACGGGTCAGGTAGACTTTATCTTGACACCGGAAAAAATTGCCCAGAAAATATCAGAGATCGGCCGTCATCCCTACATTGCAGAGTGGCCTGCGACAGAATCGACTATCAGCGAAGATGCGATCGCAAATAAAGATGCGATCGCCACGATCTACAGTTTGCTGCGGGCGGCTACAGGAGTTGACTTTACTAACTACAAGCAAACCACCTTGAAGCGGCGGATACATCGGCGGATGTTACTCTACAAGCTCGAACGCATTGAAAATTATGCCGAATATCTCCAAAACACCCCGACAGAAGTAACCGCGCTGTATCACGATGTCTTAATTCATGTCACCAGCTTTTTCCGCGATCCCGAAACCTTTGATGCCTTAAGCAGCAATGTTTTTCCCGCAATTGTCCAAGATAAATCGCCGAAAACACCGATCCGAATTTGGATTGCCGGCTGTTCCACGGGTGAAGAAGCTTACTCGATCGCCATTTGCTTGCTAGAGTTTTTAGCAGCTCGCTCTACTAACCTGCCGATTCAGATTTATGCCACAGACATCAGCGAAAGTGCGATCGCGATCGCCCGCAGTGGCTTTTATACCCAGGCCCAAGTCGCGGATATTTCACCTGAACGCCTAAATCGCTTCTTTGTCCAAGTCGAGGGCGGATACCAAATCGCTAAGCCCGTGCGGGAAATCTGCGTCTTTGCTAGACAAAACCTGATCGCCGATCCGCCCTTTTCCCGGATGGATTTGATTACCTGTCGGAACGTGCTGATCTATCTGGGACCCCCGTTGCAGAAAAAACTGCTGCCAATGTTCCACTATGGGCTTCGGCCCGCAGGCTTTTTGCTGTTAGGCACTTCGGAAACGGTGGGAGACTTTTCAGAATTCTTTGCGCTATTCGACAAAAAGAACAAAATTTATACTAAAAAACAGTTGTCGCATTGGCTCAGCATGGATTTAAATGCTAACAACTATCCTCTGACACCCCTCAACCCTCCACCGCTGCAGACAGAAAAGCTGGACGAAATCGAAATGGAGAAACAGGCCGATCGCATTGTTTTGAATCACTATGCCCCTGTCGGGGTCGTGATTAACACAGCCAGCGAGATTGTGCAATTTCGAGGACAGACGAATGCCTACCTAGAACCGGCCCCCGGTAGGGCGAGCTTTAGCCTGCTGAGAATGGCAAAAGAAGGATTGCGTGTGGAACTGCGAACTGCAATTCAACAAGCCTCACAGCAGAAGCAGCCGATCGCACGGGCAGGCTTGCAAGTTAAAGAGGGCCAGATCATTCGGCAGATCAGAATTAATGTGATTCCATTCCAAGCCGGCGCTGTGGTAAAAGACTATTTTTTAGTGTTATTTCAAGAGGAGTCCCCGATATCTGTAATGCCTGCTGCTGATACTGACGATAGTAGAGTCAACTCCGATCCTTCACCCTGTGAAAGTCAGGAGATTGCAAGGCTGCTACAGGAACTGAAAACCACAAAAGAACATCTTGGAGCGATCGTCCAAGAACATCAAGCAGCTAATCAAGATTTGAGAGCCGCCAACGAAGAGATTTTGTCAAGCAACGAAGAGTTGCAAAGCATGAATGAGGAACTCGAAACGGCGAAAGAAGAAATTCAGGCAACCAATGAAGAACTCAACACAATTAATGACGAATTGCAGCGGCGCAATGTTGAATCAACTCAGGTAAGCAACGATTTAGAAAATCTCTTGACCAGCATCAATATTCCGATCCTGATGCTGGGAGGCGACCTGCGAATCCGCCGGTTTACTCCCGCAATCGAACGCATCTTCAACTTGATTTCTACCGATGTTGGGAGGTCTTTGAGCGACATCACTCACAAGTTGATAGTACCGGACTTAGAGCAATGGATTTTAGACGTGATCCGCACGCTGAATTTGAAAGTTCAGGAGGTTCAAGATCGAGACGGTCGTTGGTACGATCTGCATATTCGACCTTATCGGACGATCGACCACAAGATTGATGGGGCTGTGGTGATGTTGGTGGATATCAACGAGCTCAAACTCAGCGCCCAGCAGTTGAGGGAAGCGAAAAATTACGCCGAAACGATCGTAGAAACCGTGCGGGAACCATTGCTAGTGTTAGATCTCGACCTGCGGGCAATAACTGCCAATCGTTCTTTCTACGATACGTTTCAGGTGATGCCGAGCCAAACTGAGCAGCGCTCATTGTTCGATCTGGGTAATGGACAGTGGAATATTCCCCAGTTGCGATCGCTCCTCACAGCAATTCTGGCAGGAAATCCCCAGTTTCAAGATTTTGAAGTCGAGCATGACTTTGAGCAGATCGGGCATAAGATAATGCTGCTCAATGGCCGCAAAATGCCTCCCATCGGCGATACACAGATGATCCTGTTGGCGATCGAGGATATCACGCAGCAAAAACAGTTAGAGACTGAACGCAGCCTTCGGATACAAGAACAATCGGCTCGTGCGGCGGCTGAGGAGGCCAACCGCGTCAAAGATGAGTTTTTGTCCGTCCTCTCTCACGAACTGCGGACACCGCTCAATGCGATGATTGGCTGGGCACAATTGCTGCGCGTGAAAAAATTTGACGAGGCTAAAACCCAGGAGGCGCTAAAAACGATCGAGCGCGCCGCCAAAGCACAAAACCAACTCATCGATGACATCTTAGACGTTTCCCGGATTACCACCGGCCAATTTCGGCTTAATGCTTCTGAAATTGAGCTCAATCCACTGGTTGAAAATGCGATCGCGGTAATTCGTTTCGCAGCAGAAGCCAAAAATATTCAACTTGAATCCAGGCTAAGTCCTTTACAACCAAAGATTTTGGGCGATCCAACTCGCTTACAACAAGTGGTGTGGAATCTACTTTCAAACGCGATTAAATTCACCCCAGCCGAAGGCAGAATTGACATCGCATTAGACTACATTGATGTCATGGCTCAAATCCAAGTTACCGATACTGGTAAAGGCATTGACCCTGATTTTCTCCCCTATGTGTTCGATCGCTTCCGTCAGGCGGATAGTAGCTTCTCTCGCAGAGACTCAGGATTAGGGCTAGGATTGTCGATCGTCCGTCATTTAGTAGAACTCCACGGCGGTACTGTTACCGCCACAAGTCCGGGTGAGGGACAAGGGGCAACGTTTACCGTGAGGTTGCCGCTACGAGCAGATATGCCCTGACAGTTAGACGCTAATATTTGCCAAAGACATAATTGATATGAATTCCGGTTACACCGTCCGTGATTGTTGACTGTTGACTGTGCTTTATATTATGCAATCCCCGTAGACGTGCGTAATCGAAATATTGGCAGTGGTTATCGGGGTTCATCAGCGTTTATCTGCCTTCATCTGCGGTCAAAAAAGGCAATAATCTCTAAATAACCCTAACTCTAAATAACCCTAACCCATAACTATTTACCAACCTTAACCTCAGCGCCATCCTTCAGAAAACCAGTCCCAGTAACAACCACCCGATCGCCCGCCTTCAAACCTTTTTTAACCACCACCTTAGCAGCAGTCAAATCGCCCACCGCACCCCCGGAAATTTCCCCAAGTTCCACCGGTTGAGCCTGCACCTTGTTTTCGCCCACAAGTTTGTAAACCATAGAACTGCCGTCAGATTGCGGTACAATAGCTTTAGCAGGCACTTTCAAACCTTGAGCCGTTGTCGTCGAAATGGATGCGCGCAAAAACATTCCCGATCGCAAAAACTCGCTTGTCGGCAAATCAATCTTCACCGTAGCTTGCCGATTTTGCGGGTCAACTACCGGCGAAATTTCTCGCACAGTTCCTGACAACTTAATCCGCTTGTCAGAATCCGAAGTAATTTGCACTGCTGTTCCCGGCCGCACTTGCGAAACCTGACTTTCCGGTACTTTCAATTGTAGTTCCAGCTTGTTGTCGCGAATAATCGAAAATAGTTTTTGATTTCCCGAAGAAACATCGCCAACTCGACCAATTCTTTCAGCCACAGTGCCACTATCCGGCGCTCGAACAATTGTTTGTTCTAGTTGAGTTTGTAACTGTTTGACTTGTGCATCATTACTGCGGACAGTTGCTGCGTTATTTCCCACATTTGCTCTGGCACTACTGACACTCGCTCCGGCCGTATTCACTTTAGCACGAGCGCTGGCGAGGGCCGCTCTAGCCGTACTGATATTAGCTTCCGCAGTAGCTACTCTAGCAATAGAAGATTGCACTTCTTCCGCTGCTTTATTCTGTTCTTGCAAAGCTGTATTCAAGTCAGCTTTAGCTTTGTTCAAATCTTGAACAGCAGTCTGTCGCTCTGTCTTGCGTCTTTCCAAATCTTGCTGACTAATTACTCCCTGAGCCGCCAAATCTTGGGTGCGATTTACTTCTCTTTGAGCCTGATCTAATTTAGCCTGAGCGGAGGCAATGCCAGCTTTAGCTTGAGTGACACCGGCTTTAGCTTGTTCCACACCAGCCCTTGCCTGCCCCACGCCTGTTTTGGCTTGCGCTGCGTCAGCGATGGCTTTTTCAACGCCTGCTTGGGCTTGAGCCACGCCTGCTTGGGCTTCTTGTTGGGCTGACTCGGCTTGCTGTACCTGAGCTTGGGCTTGTTCTACCGTAGAATTGGCCGATTGTACTCCCGCCAGCGCTTCGGCAATTTGCGATCGTAGCACCGAATCGTCCAAAACCGCCATCGTCTGACCTTTTTCTACCACATCCCCTTCATTCACCAACACCTGCTTAATTTGCAAACCGTTGGCTTGTGGTAGCACCGGTAGCAAGTCATAGGCTGCCACGGTGCCCGTCGCTTGCAGAGTTTCACCCACCTGGGCAGATTCCACAGGCGCGACTGTCACCGTCGGAGCAATCGCCTGCTGAGTTGCCGAGGGAATTGGAGCTGCAGGCGGCGAACTCTGATTGCCCCCAGTCAATTTTACTGCTAGCAACGTTGCAGCCACGCCAATCCCTGCGCCCGCCAACAAGGCAGGCCACCTGATTTCTTTGCTGGGCCCAAATTCAGTTACTTCTGGTTCCCAAACTTGTTCCGCCTCAATTTCTGGAACTTCCAGCGCCACTTCTCGTTCATCATCCTCACCGGAGAATTGCCAGGGAGATTTGTCTGAGACTTCACTTTCAGCTACATCCACTGCTGAGTTCCTTTCGCGCCCGCTCTCCACGGGGGAAAGGGGTTGCTTTTCTTCGGCTTCTGAAAAAACTTGATTAGTCACGGTAGTTCCTCTCGCCAGTATGAGCCTGTGCTTTTGATATTGTAAAGAAAGATTACGATAATATTTACTTTATTTTAGCGGAGGGCCTCTGGATTAACGCTTCCTCCTTTTGGGTGAGTCTGGCGCACTTTCACCCTACAATGGCGATTTTAATTAAATTTGCTCAAAGTTTGTGCGATCGACATTTAATTTGATCGGTCTCTGGGGCATACTGAATATTAGCGTGATTCCCGATCGTGGGGTCGATCGGGCTGGCATTGTCTGTCCCGAAGCGGTTTTGCCGTCACCAGCTTATCAATACTGAGAGCATTTAGTCTAATCTTGAACTGATTATTGCTAATCTATACTCTAATGTGTTTCTCGTAGAACCCGACAAATCGGGTCAGGAAATTGTACCAGTTTAATTGACAAAAATCACAATGAATAGCGTCTTTTCTCCCGTCCAACAGTTTCTAATTACTTGGCTACTAATGCTAGTGACGGGATGGTTTACCCTGACTGCTGTCAGTTATGTTGGGGAACTGGTCAGCATTTTAGTAACAGCGGGACTCATTGCATTTTTATTAAATTATGCAGTAAAAAGACTGCAAGTATTTTTGCCTCGGGGAGTAGCGGCGGGGCTGGTTTATTTAACAGCAGGTGTGGTAGTAATAGTAATCGGTTTAACTATTGTGCCGCCCGTGTTCAGCCAAGCGAGACAGTTGGGGGTGAGGTTCCCGGATTTGCTGGAGTCGGGGCGACTGCAGCTAGCTGAATTTCAAGCCTGGAGTGCCGAGCGCAATTTGCCGTTTAACGTGCAAATATTGGAGCAGCAGTTATCAGCGAAAGTGCAGGAACAAGTGCAGGCGCTCGCAGGTACGAGTTTAGGCTTAGTTGTCGGTACTGTTAACTGGTTTTTGGACTTGATTTTTATTGTGGTGATTTCCTTTTATATGCTCCTAGACGGGCAAAGAGTTTGGCAGGGTTTGACCAGTATTTTTTCCCCAGACATTCGCTATGTTTTAACAGAGACTTTGCAGCGAAACCTCCAGCGATTTGTATCGGGACAGTTATTGCTGGGACTATTGATGGCCATCTCGTTGACTCTGGCTTTTTGGTGGCTGCAAGTTCCGTTTTTTCTGTTGTTTGCCGTGTTTATAGGATTGACGGAAATAATTCCGTTTATTGGAGCAACTTTGGGAATTGGCACTGTTAGTATAATTGTAGCCTTTATTGATTGGTGGCTGGCGCTGCAAGTGTTGGTAGTCGCGATCGGTCTCCAGCAAATCAAGGATAATTTAGTAGCTCCCCGAATCATGGGCAATCTCACCGGATTGAGCCCGGTAATTATTTTCACAGCTTTGCTGTTAGGAGGTAGAGTGGGAGGATTGTTGGGAGTTATCCTGGCAATTCCGCTCACTGGGGTTGTAAAAAGTATAGTAGAAATTGTACTCAATCCCAAATTGCCACCCCAAACAGGCTCGTTTTTCTACAATCCTTTTAGCGGCGAGGAATTGGGGAAAATACCCGAAGATGAAACTAGAATAATCTTGGTCGCAGATGAACAAAAGTAGTCTAATTCTTGTAGTAAGTAATTCAGTTATGAATTTTTTTATTATTCAGTAATTAATTTTTGGCTGCTGAGTTCATCAATAAAAAACTAAAGTCTCTACAAATAACTTTAAGCACTTTAGTCTTGATTACTAACCAACTTAAAATCTCAAACCTAAAAACTTATGAACTGGTGGCAAAATCTTAGAAAAAATCCTCTAGCTCGGTTAGGAGCCGTGCTACTGTTAATTTTTTACACAGTCGCACTTTTTGCCGAATTTGTGGCACCTTACGACCCCTACGACTCTCAATTAGACGGTTCATTATTGCCGCCGACTCAGATTTATTTAACCACCCAAGACGGGCGATTTATCGGGCCCCACGTTTATCCGACAACTCAGGGCCCAGTGGATGCGAATACCGGCGCTCGCGAGGTAATTGTAGACTGGCAAAAACCATCGGCTGTCGGTTTGTTTGTCAAAGGTTCTCCCTATAATTTTTTAGGAGTTTTGCCATTAGATAGGCATCTTTTTGGCACTACAGGAGAAGGTCAAATTAACATTTTAGGCACGGATGAACAAGCGCGCGATCAATTCAGCCGCTTAGTACACGGCAGCAGAATTAGCCTCAGCATCGGTTTAGTTGGCATAGCAATTTCTTTTCCATTGGGATTGTTAATCGGAGGAATATCGGGTTATTTCGGCAGTTGGATTGACAGTATCTTAATGCGCTTTGCCGAAGTATTAATGACTATTCCTGGTCTTTATTTATTAGTAGCGCTAGCAGCAGTGTTGCCGCCGGGATTGACAAGTGCTCAGCGATTTATATTGATTGTGCTGATTACTTCATTTATCAATTGGGCGGGTTTGGCGCGGGTAATTCGCGGTCAGGTACTGTCAATTAAACAACGAGAATTTGTGCAAGCGGCGCGGGCAATGGGCGCCAATCCAATTTATATTATTGTTCGCCACGTGTTGCCACAAACTGCTACTTATGTAATTATTTCTGCTACTTTGGCGGTTCCGGGTTTTATTGTGGCGGAGTCGGTTTTGAGTTTAATTGGCTTGGGAATTCAACAGCCAGATCCTTCTTGGGGAAATTTACTATCCCTCTCTACTAATGCTTCAATTTTAGTATTGCAGCCTTGGTTGGTTTGGCCTCCGGCGATACTGATTATTTTGACTGTTTTGGCGTTTAATTTATTGGGGGATGGGTTGCGGGATGCTCTCGATCCGAGAAGCATTCAAAGGTAATGGGGACTAGGTAATTGGTAATTGGAAATTCAAAGATTTGTCGGAGCGGTTCACCCAAATTTATATCATCAATTGCCAGAACTAAAAAACCCGCCTTCACCCATCGCAGATACTCAAAAAATTGTTCCGCAATCAGGGTTAATTGGTTTGGTGGGGGCGGGTTCACCCAAATTTATATCATCAATTCCCAGAACTAAAAAACCCGCCCCCACCCATCGCAGATACTCAAAAAATTGTTCTGCAATCAGGGTTAATTGGTTTGGTGGGGGCGGGTTTATGAATATTTTGGATGTGAACCAAAGATTGTTGGTGAACCCGCCCCTACGAGATTTGGTAATAGAAGTATAGCTCAAAAATACCCATATTAGTTAATGATTAACAGGTAAGCGGATGGTAAAAGTAGAACCCACACCCTCCTGACTTTTTACGGAAATATTGCCACCCATCATTAGGCAAAAACGCTGGCTGATTGCTAGTCCCAAACCGGTGCTGCCGTACTTGCGCGTGGTAGAAGCGTCTGGTTGGGTAAAGGGTTGGAAAATGTGCTGCAACTGTGGGGTACAATTTTCTTAAAGTATATACCTGCAATTTGCGGTAAACTTTTTTCAGGAATCTACTAATTATTCAAGTCCGATCGTGAAATTAGAATTTGCCTTAGCTCAATATACGGATGCTCTCGCTCACCTAAAATTGGCCAAGTCTGAACCCTCAGAAATAGCCATTCTCCATATTTTAGTTACTCGCGATGCCATCAAAGAAGCACTCAGCGAGAAAACCCAGCTTTCTGTGGAAAGTTTGGCTAAACTACTCGAATTAGACAACTTCCTGAAACAACAAGCCAATGCGATCGCCCGAGGAGCAAAATTAGCAGAATGGCGAGCTACATTTCACCCCTCCCCAGAAGCTTGGTGGTGGTTCCTCGAACCGACTTCCGAGGAGGAAGTTTCCCCCTCAAATCGCTTAGATTGGTTGTTCAACGGGCTGACAATCGCGGGATTGACGGCGGTAGGGGCCTATATGACAACCTTCGTTCAACTCTTTTCCACGGGAGGAATCAGCTTCGCTGAGACCTTTGGCCTGCTGGGACAAGGAGGGTTACTTCTGACGGTAATCCACACCTTGCAGGACACAGGACAAGAAAAGATTAAAAATCTGCTCCAAAAACTCAATATTTCTCCCCAGTTTCACAGTCAAGCAACCTTGGGAATTACCGCAATGTTATTGTTGGCTTCTGTGGGAGTCTATAACTCTTTACCTCGGATTGGTGACTGGAACTATCGAGAAGGAAAAAAACTCTACGAAAGAGGTTTACTGGAAAAAGCCAAAGGCAAATACGAGCAAGCGGCCAAAATAAACCCCAATAATTGGGAGATTCCAATTGCCTTGGGACAAATCTACGAATCTTTAGGAGCTATAGATTTAGCGAGGAAGGAATATGAAAAAGTGTTAAATCTAGGGGAGGCTCGCGCCTTTAATAATTTAGGTCGCGTTTATATTAGTAAAAACGATAGAGTTACCGCTGAAACTTTACTGCGGATGGGAGTACAACGGGTGAGGAAAGAAGATGCTCAACTCAATTATGAACTACATCTAAACTTGGGCTGGATACTGCTCAAACAAAAACAGTATCAAGCGGCTGAAAAAGAAATCAGACAAGCAGTTGCTATTGACCAAGCAATTGAAGGAAAACAGCTCGGTGGAGGGATGGCTTATTGCTTGCTAGAAGATGTTCTGGAAGAAAAAAAAGATACAAAAGAGGCATCCCGCTGGAGAAAAATGTGTTTGGAGAGTGCTCGTCCCGAAACGCTTGAGCAGTATAAATGGTTTATTGAAACTGGAAAACAAGATTTCGCCGATCAGATAGATACTACGGGGGTGGTGAATGGAGAATCTAACCCAAGTACACAGCCGTAATGAGTAAGATAAAAGTAAAAAATCAAACCTAAACACAAGGTTATGTTTACTTTTAGTTTCCCTACTTGGTTTGTATTCCCCTTTTTTTAGGGAAACTTCTTTTGTAAGGTGCGCCAGCATTCTTTTTTTCTGAAATTGAATGCTGCGTGTGCCATCCATCCTAATTTTGCAGATTAACTGGCAACCAGATCGTAAAAGTAGAACCAACACCCTCCTGACTTTTTACGGAAATATTGCCGCCCATCATTAGACAAAAACGTTGGCTGATGGCTAGTCCCAAACCGGTGCCGCCGTACTTGCGCGTGGTGGAAGCGTCTGCTTGGGTAAAGGGTTGGAAAATGTGCTGCAACTGCTCTGGAGTCATCCCAATTCCTGTATCTGTACAATTAATAACTAAAAATTCTTTACTAGCAATTGAAGATTGAGAAATTGTGGCAGGTTCCGCAGTGTTTTCTTGTTTTGCTTCGCTGCTGTCGCCCGCGATTTTTTCTCGGCTGGCGGTGAGGGTAATTGTACCGTTTTGAGTGAATTTGGCGGCATTGCTCAGCAAATTTAATAAAATCTGCTGCACTTTGGTAATGTCACCGTGCATCGTGCCGATATTAGTAATTTTGTGCAAGTTGAGAGTGTTGCCGTTCTTTTCAATTAGCGGCGCGGCGGTGGATGCTACTTCTTCAATCAAGGCGGCGATGTTGAAGGTTTCTAAGTAAAGATCCATGCGGCCGGCTTCGATTTTAGAAATGTCGAGAATGTCGTTAATGAGCGATAGCAAGTGTCGGCCGGAAGTGCGAATTTTGTCTAAATCTGGGGTGAGTTCATCGTAGCCCAATTCTGCGGTTTCTTCTTGGAGCATTTCGCTGTAGCCGATGATGGCATTCAGAGGTGTTCGCAGTTCGTGGCTCATGTTTGCTAAAAATGCGCTTTTTGCGGTGGAAGCTGCTTCGGCTGCTTCTAGGGCGAGTTGCAAGGCGGATTCAAAGACTTTTCGATCGCTAATATCCTCGACGCTGCCTTCATAGTAGAGTACCTGGCCGTTGGCGTCACACACTGCACGCGCGCTTTCGGAAATCCAAATTACCTTGCCGTCAACGCGGTAAACTTGTGACTCAAACCCCGAAACTTCTCCGAATTCTTCCATCACGCGCATAAACTTGTCGCCCTGCTGAGGATTGACGTAAGCTTGCTGTTTGATGTTGGTGAGATTTGATGTCAATTCTTCGGGAGTGGCGTAGCCATAGATGCGGGCTAAAGCTGGATTTACGCTCAAGAAATGGCCTTCGGGGGTTCTTTGAAAAATGCCTTCGACGGCATTTTCAAAGATGCTACGATATTTTTGTTCTGCTTGACGCAAAGCGCTTTGTGTACGATCGCGCTCGCTGGCTTCGATCGCCAATGATACCAAATCTGCGAGGGAAGCAGCAAAATTTTGTTCTTCTACTGTCCAGTTGCGAGGAGTTCCCACTTGTTCGATACAGATGACTCCGACTGTTTGTCCTCCCAGCCGCACGGGCGCATCTAAGGTTGATGTAGTACCCACTTGTGAAAAGTAAGATTCCACAAATTCTCTGGTTCTCACATCTGAGAGAGCGTCATCGGCTGCGATCGTCCGGTGTTCTTCCAAAGCTTTAAAATAAGCTGGATAGTCTGCTGCTGCGAGTTCGGCACCTTGGGAATGCTGCGGGTTGCTGCGGCTAAATTGGTCGAGACAGTGCAGTTTCGAGCGGCTTTCATCGTACAACCAAGCTCCGGCTCGTTCTGCATCTAGGGTATGAGTAGCTGCTTCGGTAATTTGCCTAAAAGCTACTTGCAAATCGCCTCGATACAGCGCTTTATTTCTTGCCAATTCTACCAAAACCGTATTTTGTTTGAGCAATTGTTTTTGCCTGTGGCGTCGCGCCGATTCGGCTCGCTTCTGTTCGGTAATGTCGCGAGCTACCACAATGACGGATTCTTCGGAAAGGGGTGAAATGCTGGCGGCAAAACAAACTTCGCGGTCGTCAATGGTTAAATTGTACTCGATACTGACAGTTTGTTGAGTATCTAAAGCTGTTCGGATGTGGTTGATAAAATTGTTGGCTGTAGCTTGCGGAAACACCTCTGTGAGTGTTTTGCCTACTAATTCTTCGATGGGTTTGTAGAGCAGAGAAAGATTTGTGGGGGCGATTTTTAAATAGCGACCGCTGGCGTCGAGAACTATAATTAATTCGCTCATGGCTGCAAACAAAGCCCGCAATTCTGCTTCGGCGGCTTCGAGTTCTGCCGTCCGCTCTGCTACTCGCTGTTCTAAACTAGAGTTGGTTTGTTCTAGGGCAACAAAAGACGATCGCAATTGTCTAGCCATTTGATTGAAAGACTGAGCTAGGAGATCGATTTCTTTGATTCCTTGAACTTCGACTTCGCCATTTAATTCTGCGGAAGTGAAGTCGGATGACTCAGACATTTTTGTTAAAGCTTTGGAAGCTTGCAACAATCGGGTAATCGGTTTGACAACCCAGCGAGAGGTAAATATTCCGAGAACGATCGCCAGTACCAAGGCAAAAAAGCACAATAAGATAGTTGTGCGAGTGTTGGCGTTAATTTGCTCCATAAAGTCTGCTTCCGGGATTGCGACTACAATCAGCCAATCGAGGCCGCGGCCGTCTTGCAGGGGAGCAACGGTAATGAATTGACGTTTGCCGTCTATATCGAAGGTAAACTGTCCTTTGCTGTCAATTTGTTCAAAACTACCAAATCGTTGTTGTAAGTATGTGGAAGCCGATCGAATTAGCAAATTTTTGCTCCTAGTCGCCAACAGCCGTTCCTGTCCGTCTTGGCCGGTGACAAAAGGCAATTCGTCTGTGGAACTGGCGACTATTTTCCCGCTGCGTTCGATCGCAAAAACTTGTCCTGACGGGCTAATTTTGATGCTTTTGAGAAAATCGCTGATTTGAGAAAGAGTCAAGTCAATAGCCAATACCCCCTGCAGGTTTCCTGTTTCATTGTAAATAGGCATCACCGGCGTAATCCCCAGAACTGGCGAGGCTGCGAAGGGGTAGATGGGAGACCAAGTGGCTTTTCCTGACTGTTTGGCAGCTTTGTACCACGGTCTAGTACGGGGGTCATAGGGGACGATTTGGATTAGCTCAGTGCGATTTCCTTGGCTATCGAGGCGATAAATTTCGCGGTTTGGAGCGGTTGATTCGTCTCTGATGTATACTAAGTGTTCTGCTTCTCGCTTGAGCAAGACGAATCTGCCCTGTTCGTCGCCATAGTAAATGGTTGTATTTCGATCGCTCAGCTTGGTCTGGTTCCACAAATAGCGCTCTAAGTTGGGCAAGTCTTCCGGGTCTAAGTTGCCAGAGGCGATCGCAGCAGTATTCATTTGTAGAAATAAATGAGATACATCCCCAAAACTGCGGAAATTTTCTTTGGTTCTGGCTGCGACTTCCAAGCTTAACCTAGTAGCAAGGTCATTGACGGCTTTCTGGCCGTTGCGAAACGAAAGCCATCCAGTCACGCCGACTGCTACGGAGATTTGTACCACCAGCGGTATCAACAAGACTAGGCTTAGTGACATCTTGGGCGAGCTTTTCATCACACAACTGCTCAGATTTTTCAATAACATCAATATTCTGACACCTACCGGGTTTGTGTATCGTTTGTCGCTTAAACTGAAATGTTGCACCATTCTCAATAAGCTTTTTATGAACAGGCTTTTCGGCCTATTCTCTCAAAGAGGGAATTTTATTGTGGAACAGGCTTTTCGGTTTGTTAAGCGAGAATGGTACAATATCTCAGTTAAAATCACCCTCGATATAAGTTACAACGTTGTACACACATAGTGAAGTGCAGTGGCCGACTGCTCAAAACGGGGCTGAGGTTTCCACCGCTACTCTAAAAACTTGTAATATTAATCATGCCACTACTTGTCTGAATGTGGCGATCGCTCTGCAGACTCCCGATAAAAAAGTCACACGCCGTAAAAAATGCAACTTTAGGCCCGTGTTCCCCATCCTGCTTGTCATCAGTCATTGCCAATTATTCAATTTTTTAATCTAAACTTTTTAATCTAAAATAAGCTCACTTTTTGCGGGTGGGAATTCTCTTCCTTACGCCCGGTTAATAAAAATTTTATTTTCATTTTTTCTACAGTCCCAGGACAAATGTAAATTCTGTGACAATCTGGTGTTAAAAAATTTGCTATTAATAAGATAAGCCGCCAAAATCCAGATCGACTACAAAGAGGATAATTGAAGCATCTGCATTTCATCAACGCCAGCAAAGTAAAGCGTTTTTAGCTTTTTTGGACGATCGACATTTGGGCAAAATAATACTTCTGGAGGATGACATGAACTATACATTTGAAATCCTGGGCGTATCTCCAACTTTAACATTTTTTAACCAGCAGCAGGAATTGCTGCAACAACAGCAGCCGTCCGGTGTAGAATACTTGGCAAACCGAAAGTGCACTCTCGATGCGTTTGTGGCATCCGTAGAGACAGTTTCTCCTCAGCAAGGCTGGGATGTCGATCGAGTTGTAGACACCGTGATTAGTTTCTGGATGAACAACTCTGATAGCATCCAGTATTGGAGACACAGGCTGCAGGATGCCGGCAGCGAAAACTTGTTAGTAGCCAGAGTAGGCGATATCAAGTCTTTGCAAGCTGCATTTGAATCACTGCTGGGCGAATAGGAAAATCGCCAATTGCGAAAAAGTCGATCGACTTTTTCGCTAAAACTGAGATATTGCACCATTCTCAATCATCCTTTCAGGCCGTTGCTCTGAGCAACGGCCCACAATAAAATTTATCTGTTGTGGAACAGGCATCTTGCCTGTTCTTGAGAATAGTGCAAGATGTAAGTAACATCCACTCAACTGTCTCTTTCCAATTTCCAATTGGCAATTCCCAAATATTATGTCTCGTTCCAAAGCCCTACAATCTTATATTTTTCTCCGCTTGCTTCTGGCACCGCTAATGTTGTGGACAATCACCACAGCAGTATTTTTGCTCTTGCGGGCTACTCCGGGCGACCCCATAGATGCCATTCTCGGCTCACGAGCTCCCGCAGCCGCCAAAGAAGCAATGCGAGCTCAACTCGGTCTCGACGCACCCCTGTGGCAGCAATATCTCAACTACATGAAAGACTTATTCAGTCTGAACTTGGGAACATCCATCACCACTCGCGGACAAACCGTGTGGCAAATTATCGGAGACTATTTCCCCGCTACAGTCGAATTAGCAGTTTGTAGCATGGCCATAGCTTTAATTGTCGGCATCAGTATCGGTTCCTTAGCAGCATCCCGCCCTAACACTATTTTCGATGCTCTCGGCCGTTTGTTTGGCATTATCACTTACTCGCTGCCGGCTTTTTGGGCTGGTATGGTTTTGCAATTGATTTTCGCAGTGCAGTTGGGATGGTTTCCCTTGGGAACTCGCTTTCCTGTCACATTCCCCGCCCCCGAAGGCTACACAGGACTATACACTATTGACAGTCTGCTGAGCGCTAACCCTGGTCAGTTTCTCACATCTTTGCATTATTTGGCACTTCCGAGTTTGACCTTGGGGATTCTTTTGAGCGGCATTTTCGAGCGGATTGTCAGAGTGAATCTCAAGCAAACTTTGCAAGCAGATTATGTCGAAGCAGCTAGAGCTAGAGGCATTCCCGAATTCCAGATTTTATGGGCGCACGCTCTGAAAAATGCACTAATTCCGGTGATTACTGTCTTAGGATTGACTTTTGCTGCACTGTTGGGCGGTGCTATTTTAACAGAGGTTACTTTTTCTTGGCCGGGGTTGGCAAATCGCCTTTACGAAGCGATTAGCTTGCGGGATTATCCAACTGTTCAAGGTATTGTGGTGTTTTTTGCGGCAATAGTTGTAATTGCCAGCATTGTAATTGATATTTTGAATGCTTACGTTGACCCGCGAATTCGCTACTAAAAATATCAAGGAAGAAGGGCAACGGATGCGCGACAGTTGCACTAAGCTGTTGTGCATTTAAATTGTATTTTGAGGGCGGGCAGGATGCCCACCCCACAAGAGTGAAAATTTATTTTACCGGGCAATTTAAAGGCGGATTAGCTTATCGGCTTTTTCTACCTGTACTTTCTGTCGGCGCGAGATGTTGCAGCCAGGGGTGGCCCATAAGAAGCAGTTGTCAAAAAGATCGATCGGCTTTTAGAGTGACGACACTTGGCGATTTATGGGCAATACTGGAGAAAATAAAATTATACATTTGAGGAAACGCTGATGAGATTATTGCGAACAATCGCCGCTCTATCGGCTGCCTTGACCCCACTGATGGCTGAAGCTGCCTTTAGCCGTCCCATGCCGGGAACAGCCGATTTTCCCAGAGCCTCAAACCCCCAAGTAAATGTGCCGGTTTGCTTCATCGAAACTCCAGGCGGCACAACTTTTGATTTAGTCAGTTTGTGTGGCAGTAACGCTGCTCCCCAAAACACGAATCCGGTTGCGGGCAATGCTCCTGCAAATAACCCCAATGCAAGCACTCCGCCTCCTCCCCCGAACCCCAACGCCATCACCAGAGATGCTGTCGGCACCCCGATAACTACTCCTACTGGCACGGCAAATCCCAACAATCCCAACAATGTCAATCCGGGAACTTCGCCCGCAGGTACTCCCAATAATCTGACTCCGGGAACTTCGCCAACCACCAATCCCAATAATCTCAATCCGGGAAGTTCACCGAGTACCACTCCCAATAATCCCAATCTGGGAACTTCGCCGAATACCAATCCCAATAATCTCAATCCGGGAAGTTCACCGAGTACCAGCCCCAATAATAGTGCGTCTCCCACGGGTGGAAATGCTGGCGACAGCAACAGCGATTTAGTTCCCAATCGCAATCTCAATCTTCCGAGAGTGCCGCCGAGTTCCTTTGGCCCTGGAGGTGTTGCGCCGACTAGAGATGCGATTGATGGCCCCCGCTAGTAATAGGCGAAGTGTCAATCGATTTTTGATTTTTGATTTTTGATTTTTGATTGACTTGCGCGAGATAAATACGTTCGGCAAGTTTCATCGGATACAGGTTTTTTATTTCTGGACGGATGAATCACGTGGCGGGTATCCTGAATGCTTTCGGTCAGAACTTTCATCACAGAAACCGGGTTTCTCGGAAACGTTCTCTTTTTCAGGGATATTTCAGCCACGAGAAAGCCGGAATATTTATTTGCCTGCATAATATTGATGTTAGGTGCGATCGGCATATTTTGTAGCAGAGTAGCCAAATAAAAGTTAAGCTAAGAACTTGTAGACGCTATCGGCTAAGCACTCTTTTAAAACTGGACAACCAGGTAGAAGCAGTGATAGATAGCTAGCTTTAATCCGTAACAGGATTAGTTATCAGCACAGGTTAAAATTATTACCAGGCGGGTGCTCCCCAGCTCCAAGTTCTCAAGCTAAACCATTCAACAGGCATATTTTTGTTAAGCCTGTGTGGTTGGGAAAGTGCCGGCTGATAACATTAGCAAGACAAAATTAACCCGATTATTCGGAGGCTCTTCATGAGCAAAATATTTGTTTTAATAAATTGGAACAAAATTGCTCTAGACCCGATCCTCTGCGTTGGCGTAGCCCCCGTAGGGGCGGGATTCGCTAACGCACTTGAGGAGGAAATCTAGTGTCAAACTTAGTTCAACGCTTAGAAATAACCGCTCATCCGCAACTAGAAAAATCCCTGGGCTATCGAGGAGATAGTCGCTGGGTAGCTTGGCGCTGGGAGCCCGACATCGACCAACTTATATCCAGCGACGGCAAAACAGTCGGCACTGGCAATAATATGGCTTGGCTGGTGTTTTTGCAGCACGATTTAGTCGATCCTGCCCTACAAGAGTACAACCTCAGCGAGGGCGATCGCTACTGGCTGCTTTTAGACACCGAAACTAGAAATCTCTACGTCGGTGAAGGGAAAACAGTTCAAAGTCTGCTCGAACAGCCGGAAAGTTTAGGTTTATTGGCTTGTCTCGATGGCGGGAATGCCGATCGACAAACTGGTGAAACTTGGCAGCAAACGCTATCTCAACTAACAGCCAAACCAGTTGTTCGCAACCTGACAAATGCCCTTCCTTTCGGTATCGCCGCCGCTTTGATAGGTGCTTTAGGCATCGGAACCGGATTGTGGGTAGTACCGGCAGTGCAGCAGAAACTAGCCGAAAAAACAGCTTTTGTTTCCCCAATTAGTTCTGGCGCCAACTGCGGGCTTGGAGGTTCCGACGATTTTTCAGCTTATATCGGTTCGTCAAGCGGAAACAAAGAACTTCATTTAATAGGCGTTTACGAAGCCAATGCGGATCACAAGAACCGAGATTTGTCTAAAAGGGCGATCGAAGTCAAAGTAGAACGCCGAAACAAGCCCATAATTCTCGCACTTTCAGCCTACGAACCCGTGCAGTGGAACATTACCGCAGAACCGGGCGCAGTTATCGAAAAAATCATCCTTAACGGATACCACAACCAAACTGTTTCAGGAGTTTCGGGAATTCCAATTGAAGAGCACAGCTACGAAGAAACCGGAAACAATCTCGGCGACTTTATCTACAAGTGGGGCGCTACCGCTGAAAGTAGCAATACTTCTTCCCTCGTGACTAAATTGGAACAGAGAAACAGCACCAGTTTAACTTCTTTTCAAGGATGCTACAGAGGTAAGAACTTTACGATTAAGTAATAATTATTGATTATTTTGGGGTAGGGAAACGGCACTGCCGTCTCCTCAATAGCCATGTTGTCGATGGGTTGTATCAACAGACCACTCGCAAGGGTAATTTCATCATCTAATGCGGTTGATTTTACCCCTTAGCCGAAATCAGGACACGGCAGTGCCGTTTCCCTACAATTAATCGGGCGATGCTTACATCGTCACCAGGACGATTATTTTGGGGCTAGGGAAACGGCATTGCCCATTGGCGTCAACTTAACGTACAACAAATAGTCCGGCTATTGTTGAAACCCCTGCCTCAAAACTAAAGTCCTCTTGCATAGGACTAATGAGTTCTTCAGTCCTCTTTCAGAGGACTTTAGCTATTAGACAGGGAATTCATTCCCTGGCGGACTGCCGGGTGAGCGGGAGGACTTGCGGAGGAAAAGTTTAAGTTGACACGCCTTGGGCATTGCCATCTCCGACCTTGCCTGATG
Organism: Microcoleus sp. D3_18_C2; assembly: GCF_036702395.1. Taxonomy (NCBI): domain Bacteria; kingdom Bacillati; phylum Cyanobacteriota; class Cyanophyceae; order Oscillatoriales; family Microcoleaceae; genus Microcoleus; species Microcoleus sp. D3_18_C2. The sequence goes on from NZ_JAUBTG010000012.1 coordinate 42,724, forward strand.
TTAATTCAATGGTGTACATTTTGAACAGTTATTTGACAAGCTTATGTAATGACTGTATCATAAACTATTAACTTTAATTTTTGATTACAAACCATGACAATGCTAACAAATTTAAAATGAAATACTGGTACGAAACCCTCGCAGTAGCACAGCGGATTTTAATTGAATTGGGTAGGCGGCGGCGCAGCTTAGTCTTGTGGAGTATATTTCCAGTTTCTATCTTGCTAATTAACGCTTTAATTTTAAAAGAACGCGCTAATCTCACCACAGCAAAAGCCTTTGAAACTGCTGCACCTGCAAGCTTAGTAGGAGCGGCTTTATTTTTTAGCTGTCTCGGCGGTAGCGTAGCAACAGTAGTAGCAGAGCGAGAACAGCATACCCTCAAACGCTTGTTTATTTCCCCGCTGAGCGGCACTTCCTACTTTTTAGGGATTTTCCTGGCTCACAGTTGCATCGGCATCGGTCAGGTAATTTTAGTATATACGATCGCCTCTTTTTTAGGAGCACAATTTCAAGGCTCTATTCTGTTAGGATGTGCGATTATTCTGCTCAGTATTGTATCTTATGTAGGTGTAGGCTTTATTCTCGGCACCCAGTTTGCGAGGCGCACTGAAGATGTCAACTCCCTAGTAGCCGCTTTCGGCGTTCCTTTATTGATTTTAGGAGGCGCATTCTTACCGACTTCGCTCTTTCCCAAAAGTCTGCTGGATCTCGCCCAGTATAATCCAATTTATCACATGAACGAAGCGCTGATGGGCGTGTGGGCTGACGGCAAAGATTTGGCTGATATTGCAGAACACTTTTGGTATTTATTCATATTTTCTATTGCCATGATTGCAGGTGGATGGCTTTCTTACCGCAGGATGCTGAGAGTAGAAAGAAGACTTTAAAACTATCTCATTATTATGTCGTAATTATTCATCTCTCTCTTCTCTTCCTCTGCGCCCTCTGCGCTCTCTGCGGTTAAATAATTCCGAAAAAATCGTAAATATATAAAATAATACGGAGAATTAAAGCAGTGCTGCAAATAGAAAAGCTAAATAAGTCTTACGGCGAGCGCTCAGTGCTTAAAGATTTAACACTGCACATTCAAGCAGGAGAAATTTACGGTTTGCTGGGGCCAAACGGGGCGGGCAAAACTACAACTATCAATATTTTATGCAATTTGCTAAATGCCGACAGCGGCAAAGTTTCCATCAATGGCGAGCCTGTTTACGAAGCTACAAAATCCTTAATCGGTGTAGCGCCCCAAGAAAATTTGCTTTACAAAAGCCTTAGCTGCGAAGAAAACCTCAATTTTTTTGCTCAAATTTACGGCTTAGAGCGCAAACAGCGGCGCTATCAAGTAAGACACTGTTTGAAAGCAGTTAATTTGACAGATAGAGCTACAAGCCCTGTGGAAACTTTGAGCGGAGGAATGCAGCGCCGCTTGAATATTGCGGTGGCTTTGGTACACCAGCCTAAATTAGTAATTTTAGATGAACCGACAACGGGTTTAGATATTGAGGCTCGCTATGAAATTTGGGAATTAATTCAGCGCTTGCAGTCGGAAGGAATTACAATTTTGCTGACAACTCACTTGTTGGATGAAGCTGAGCGGCTGTGTCAGAGAATTGGAATTTTAAAGAATGGCAGTATTGTAGCTGAGGGCAGTTTGGAAGAGTTGCAAAAACTGATTCCGGCTCAAGAAATTATCGTGGTAAAAACCGACGAAGAAGCTGAAGTTATCGCCCGCGCTAAACAATACAGTTTCATTCCCCGCCGCTACGGTAGCGATTTGGCTTTTTGGCTGCCGGAACGTTTAGAATTAAAAGAAATTATTTTGCTGTTCGACGGGATTTCTATTGATTCAATCGCTCGTTATCCGGTGCGGTTAGAACATATTTATGTAGAAGTAACTAAACAAACTGTATCCTAATCTGCGTCCATCCGCGTATATCCACCCAGTACGCATCAAAAACCAAAGAAACCGGGTTTTTTACCGCATCTGCCGACTGTAACGCAGTATTTTCGCAAAAACCCGGTTTCTGACCACCCGTGCGTCCAAGACTAAACTAAATTCATCTGCGTCCATCCGTATATCCGCCACCATCTGCGGTCAAAAATTCCAAAGTAATTAACAAGGGCGATGTCTAGATTCTCAAGATATCGTCAACCTTAATGCTGTCTGGCAAAATAGCCAATAAAATTCCGCTAAAACAAATAAACCCTCATACCCACAGCCTCTGAGGGAGGTCTAAATTATGTCCACATGGAAAAGATCCGACTTTTCCGACTTTATGATCCGACTTTTCCGACTGACAGAGGCAGGGGCCCTAAGCAATGATAGAGATAGGGAAAGCCAACCCACGATGTCTAGATTGTAAAGATATCGTAAACCTGGATGTTGTGTTGCGAAATGTTAAATAAAGATAGGCTATAAAAGATATGTCTGTGGTATGATACATTTAGGTTGCATCTAATGTTATAGAAATCCATTCCCCCACGAGGCCAGTGAAAGCCCACTTCATATCAGGACTACCCCGCTCAGGCTCTACTTTACTGGCTGCATTACTACGACAAAATCCCCGCTTTCACGCTGCTATGACTAGCCCAGTCGGGGGATTAGTGGAGAGAATGTTGTGCGCCATGAGCGAAGACAATCAGTTTTCCACGTTTATTTCCCGTGAAAAAGGGGAACGGGCTAACAATTTTACAGCTCGATTGATTTGAGCAATAAGACTAATAAATTCTTCAGTCCTATGCAAGAGGACTTGAGCTTTGAGGCGGGGGTTTCAAGCCCGGCCCGACTTGGATGTAAACGATAGATATAAAGGATTTCAGCAATTATGAACGTACCAAACATGAACAAGCAAATTATTTTCGTAGACTCTTCTGTACAGAATTATCAAAGCCTGATCCAAGGTATCGATGCCGCTCGAATTTTCATTTTAAATGAAAATTCGAGCGGCATCGCACAAATTACAAACGCCTTAGCCAATCAAAAAGATATTGAAGCGATACATATCCTTTCACACGGGGCTCCGGGTATCCTCTATCTCGGTAATACCCAACTGAGTCTCGATACTCTGAGCCTATACGCGAACCAACTGCAACAATGGGGACTAACAGCAAGCCAGATTCTCCTCTATGGGTGTTCCGTTGCGGCGGGAGACGCGGGGGCTGAATTTATCGAAAAATTACACCAACTCACAGGCGCAAACATCGCGGCCAACCCCAACCCCACCGGAAGTGCCACCAAGGGGGGGACCTGGGAACTCTCTCACCAAATTCCCCCCTCCCCAGAAGCACCACAGCTCCCTTTCACAGCAAAGGTTCTGGCTTCCTACGCCCACACCCTTGGTATTACCACCCGCCTCTCCCTTGACTCCGCTGCTGCTGAGGGAAATAGCTCCTCCCTTAATCCCAGAATCTCAGCCGATGGGCGTTATGTGGTGTTTGAGTCTAATGCCTCCAACCTGGTGACAGGGGACACTAACTCTAGGAATGACATTTTTCTGCGAGATACACTGACGAACATCACCACCCGCCTCTCCCTTGACTCCGCTGCTGCTCAGGGAAATAGCGACTCCACTAATCCCAGTATCTCACCCGATGGGCGTTATGTGGTGTTTCGGTCTTTTGCCTCCAACCTGGTGACAGGGGACACTAACAATAATGGTGACATTTTCCTGCGAGATACACAGACGAACATCACCACCCGCCTCTCCCTTGACTCCGCTGCTGCTCAGGGAAATAACGGCTCCGGTAATCCCAGTATCTCAGCCGATGGGCGTTATGTGGTGTTTGGGTCTAATGCCTCCAACCTGGTGACAGGGGACACTAACTCTAGGAATGACATTTTCCTGCGAGATACACAGACGAACACCACCACCCGCCTCTCCCTTGACTCCGCTGCTGCTCAGGGAAATGGCGACTCCACTAATCCCAGTATCTCACCCGATGGGCGTTATGTGGTGTTTCAGTCTTTTGCCTCCAACCTGGTGGCAGGGGACACTAACTTTACGAATGACATTTTCCTGCGAGATACACAGACGAACATCACCACCCGCCTCTCCCTTGACTCCGCTGCTGCTGAGGGAAATGGCGGCTCCGATCAGCCCAGTATCTCACCCGATGGGCGTTATGTGGTGTTTTACTCTTTTGCCTCCAACCTGGTGACAGGGGACACTAACAGCAGGGCTGACATTTTCCTGCGAGATACACAGACGAACATCACCACCCGCCTCTCCCTTGACTCCGCTGCTGCTGAGGGAAATAGCAACTCCTTTAATCCCAGTATCTCAGCCGATGGGCGTTATGTGGTGTTTGAGTCTGATGCCTCCAACCTGGTGACAGGGGACACTAACAGCTCTCGTGACATTTTCCTGCGCGATCGCTCTCCAACCATCACCCGTGTCACCTCCACTACCCTAGATGGTCTCTATGGTATTGGCCAAACCATTAGCATTACCGCGGAATTTGATGTCCCTGTTACTGTCGTGGGCAAACCTCAACTGCAACTGGAAACCGGAACTACCGACCAATATGCTACCTACAGCAGTGGTACCGGCGGTAAAACCCTCACTTTTAACTATATTGTCCAAGGGGGAGACGAGTCCCTTGACCTAGAATCTCTGACCATAAATGCCCTCACCCTCAATGGCGGCACGATTCAAGATATTGGGGGACTTAATGCTATATTAACCCTCCCCACCTTGGGTTCAGCCCTATCCCTGGGAGGGAGTAAAGCCTTAGTTATTGATGGTATCGCCCCCACTGTCACGATTAACCAAGGAAGTAGTCAAGCCGACCCGACGGAAAATACCCTGATTAACTACACCGTTCAATTTAGTGAACCGGTGACGGGGTTTGATAAGACGAAAGTTACTCTCAGTGGTACAGCCGGAGCCACTACCACCGAGGTGACAGGAGGTGGTACAACTTACAATGTGGCAATTAGTGGTATGACCCAAGCGGGTACTGTGATTGCTAGTATTAATGCCAATGCGGTTACGGATATAGCTGGGAATCCTAACATAGCAGCCAGTACCAGTACAGATAACCAAGTTACCTTCACTAAAAATACTGCTCCTGTCGTAGCTAGTGCAATTACCGATCGATCAGTTACGGTGAACACAGCATTTAGTTATACAGTACCAGCGGGTACATTTACCGATGCTGAAAAAGATCCGTTAACTTACACAGCAACAAAGGAAGACGGAACCGCTTTACCGACTTGGTTAACATTTGACCCCGCAACAGGCATCTTTGGTGGCACACCTGCAACGGCGGATCT
>NZ_JAUBTG010000012.1:48101-69506 GCF_036702395.1 Microcoleus sp. D3_18_C2
TTTAATGCCGCAACAGGCATCTTTGGTGGCACACCTGCAACGGCGGATCTGGGGAATTTGAAGGTAAAAGTCAGTGCGTCTGATGGGAAAGCCTCAATCAGTGATGTCTTCCAAGTTAATGTCAATACACCCGCACCAACGGTAACACCGACTTCATCGGCAACACCGACTTCATCGGCAACACCGACTTCATCGGCAACACCGACTTCATCGGCAACACCGACTTCATCGGGAACACCAAGGGTAATACCAGCACCAACGGTAATACCATCAGTAACACCAACACCAACACCATCAGTAACACCAACACCAACACCATCAGTAACACCAACACCAACACCATCAGTAACACCAACACCGACACCCACGGCGATCGTAATTAACACACCACCATTCAATAATATTGATCGCGGCGAACCAACTAATTTCCCACAAAATCAAGTGGTAGATAACCAATATCTACTGACTGATAATGATGACACCAGTATCCCACAATCAGCCTTTGGTCAACCTATATTCGGGTTATCAGGTAATGATAACTTGACGGGAAGTGGCGATAATGACACCATCTATGGTAACGAAGGCGCTGATACCATTGATGGCGGTAATGGTAACGATAACTTGTTTGGGGGGAAAAAATCTGATCAATTGTCTGGTGGTAATGGGAATGACTTCTTGAGTGCAAATAATGGCAATGATACTCTCACTGGTGGCGAGGGGAATGATCTCTTACGCGGTGGTAAGGACAATGATGTCTTGATTGGTGGAAATGGGGATGATGCATTGTGGGGCGATCGAGGTTTCGATGTACTAACCGGTGGTGCAGGAAAGGATACCTTTGTATTACAACATACTGCTACTAACCCTTCTCAAGCTGATGTGATTACTGACTTCACTTCGGACGATAAAATCAAGTTGATTGGTGCCACTTTCAGTCAACTAACTTTTGAGTCAGTTAATGTCATCTTAGATGGTACAAATGCTGTAGCATCAACGCTGATTAAATCGGGTAATAACTACTTGGGAGTGCTTTATAATCTGAATCCAACGGCTCTTAATAGTAGCTCTTTCTTGTAAGATTGCTGGCGAAGACACTATACGCTAATTCATCACAGGGAGGCTTTCGCCTCCCTGTTTGGCTGTTAGTTTCTGAGCCGAGCTGCGGCGGTGAAGGCAATGATTTAATCAACGGTAACGAAGCAGCAGATATCCTGGGAGGATGTGAAGGAAATGATACTCTTTACGGAGGCGCCGATAACGATACTCTCACTGGGGGCAAAGGCTCCGATTTGCTTGATGGAGGCATGGGCAATGATAGTTTGATTGGCGGTAGCGGCAACGATATCTTTGCCTTAACAACTGGTCAAGGATTTGATATTATCGCTGATTTTACTCTGGGTCAAGATTTGATTGGATTAAGCGGAGGTTTGAGTTTTAGCCAGTTAGCAATCACTCAAAATACTCAGGGAACTATCATCAAAAATGTCTTGACAGGAGAGGAGTTAGGTGTGATGATTGGAGTGAGTGCCAATGCGATTACATCGGCTAATTTCCGGTTGATTTAGGAAATCAAGAAAAGTACGATCGCCCATTCGATCCAAAAGGGCGATCGCACTCTATAGCTACTCCAACAGGTTTATTCAGGAATTTTCCCGAACCTTTCCCTCACTCCATCAGCCGATAACTGCGGCAGTTGTTCTACCAACAATGTCAATTCTGCCACAGGCAATGCTAGTAAATTGGTAATGGCTGTAGGCAGAATATCATCCAATTCATTTTGGTACATTCTCAAGACATTTTCTGCCAATAATCTTACAGCTTGTTCCCGCCCTTCTTCATCAACTGTTAGCATCGATATTGCCAGCAACAACACTGTAAATTCCGCAGCAGGCAACTTGGATATTGGAGATAAAAACACTGTCATTCTCTGACTTAATTCTCCAAATCTAACTCGCAGAAAATTTTCTAAGATTAAGCGTTGCTGTTCTTGTCTGCCTCGTTCTAGTCCTTGTTCTAGTCCTCGTTCTAGTCCTCGTTCTAGTCCTCGTTCTAGTCCTCGTTCTAGTCCTTCTTCTCTAGCTTGTTGCTGTGCTGCTTGTATTTGTTGTTGAAAAAGTGGTGCAATCGCCATAATTAACTCCCGCTCTTCTGGCTCAGGTTCCTGTTGGGTTTCGACTACTAAATGTGACTGTAGACGATACAATAATTCTAGCGCAATAATCCGTAACGGATCGTCCGTTGCTAAAGCACTCAATTGCCCGATCGCCCTTTGCTGTACTTTCCCTTTCCCCAAAATCCTCAACCACAGGGTTTCTGGGATTTCTGGCAACTGGTGAATCGCCACAATTGCTGCTCGCCAGTGCTCCGGGAAAAAATAGATTCCCTCGATCCAATTCTCAGGGTTTGGTATCCCACCAAAACCCTCCACCAGCGCTTTCGATGCTGTGGGTGTCAAAATCCACATTCGGGGCAACAGATCCTCATCATAGCGAGTATTTTCTCTTCTCGCCTGCCGCTCCAATTCACCTCGCAAATCCCATAACTTACTCATGCAGCTCAAGACTTCGCTGACAGTTACCGGATTGCGAAACGGTTCAAAAATTGCAGTTGTGTCAGCCATTTTTCCCAACAATCCCAGGCTTGATGAGTATTCGGGAATTGCGGTACCTGGAGTGAAATAAACATCGATTTCTCGGACTTCCGAAGTCACATCGCGACCTACCTTAACTGTTCCGATGGGTGAAAGCAGTTCTTCTAGGTATTCTTTAGCAAAGCGATCGTGAATGAATCGCGTCATAGAAATTAGGATGATTTTTGATCAGTTAATCCTAGCATAATGTGCGCGACATAATAAAAGTACGATCGCCCATTCGATCCAAAAGGGCGATCGCATCAAAACCCAAGAAACCGGGTTTTTTACCGAATCTACAGGCTCTAACGCAGTATTTTCGCAAAAACCCGGTTTCTGACCACCCTAACGAATTTACACTGTCTTAGCCCACTCTATCCAAGTTTCCATCGGGCGGAAACCGACTGATTTGTAAAGCTTTGTCGCCCCTGTCAAACTGTCAGCATCAACGCTGAGTTTAGCTGTGTTTGCACCCGCTGCTTTCAACTTATGCAAACCAGCTAATAGCATCGCTTTTCCTAAACCCATTTTCCGAAACTCGCGCCGCGTACCCAACAATTCAATCCAACCGTCTTTTGTGCCGCTGCGGGCGTTTTTTTGGGGTTTGATTTGACAGTCGCAGAAAGCTGCAAATTTGCGCTCGCCCGAAACAGCAATCAAGTCTAATTCCGGCTGATAATTGGCGTCTTGCATCCAATAACGCACGGTTTCCGCACTTAAATCGTGGTGATTCCAGTGATCGATAAATGATTGGTTGAACATCTCTACCCAAGGTTGGATGTCTTGTTCTCCTGATACGTGTGTCAGTGCAAAATCTGCGGGAAATTCGGGTGTGGGTATGGGTTCGGCGAGGGATCGGGCCATTGTCCAAAAATAGCGATCGACCTCAAAGCCCTGTTTCTCTAATAGCCGCATCTCATCGGTTTTGTCCTCCCGGCTGTAGGTACGCAATTTTGCCGGCAAATTGCGTTCTTTTCCTACTTCGCCCAGCCGCTTTTCTCCCCACTTAATTATGTCTTTTTCTAAACCTTCGCTACGGACATTTGGATGCACGTAAAACCAGAGAGAAGCGTCTATTTCATTCGGGGAATCGGGCATATCTAGGAGTGACAAACCGATCAGTTTGTAATTACCATCTTCCCACAACTGCACGTCACGGGCTTGGTCGAGTTTGGGGGCATCAAGTATTAGCTTGAGTTCAGTTGCAGAGACTTCTTCGCCGAGTCTATCCACTGCTTCGCAAGCATCGATCAAATTTGCGATCGCGCACCAGTCAGTTTCGTCCTTGTAGGAGCGTGTTGTCAAGATATTCATAAAAAACTTGCAATCCGTAATTTCGGACTGTTCCTCTTAGTTGGTATTGGCAAACAAGTACAGTAATTCCGACATTTTGGACAAATGTCAGTAACAGGCACTCCGGCCTGTTCCACAAGAAATAAATGTTCTTGTGGGGCGGGTTCGCGAACCCGCAACTCAACTGTTTTTAGTATTTGAGAATGGTGTCGATAAAACTCAGAAACCTGTTTATATCACCCAGGCTTTCAGGTTTTATCTTATAGCGCAATCATAAAAATTGGTTTGCCTTTTTGGGCTAGTTTTGTATGTGAGTTTATGGTCGGATGTCGATGAGTCGCGCTCTCTTTCGTTACCAAGCTTGGTGCTTAAGTAACTACTATTGTTTGAATAAAGTTTCTACAGCTAAGTAAAGAAGTTGTCACCCCCACTGGGTCGTTGATTTTTACTTTTGCTCTGTTTTACAATAAATCCTTTTTCAGGGATTTTGGGCTCCTCCTGTTACGTCGCCCGATCGGGGGAGGGGAGAAGTTGAACTTATTTAAAAGTTCCCTATTTCAACTATAACCTGAGCTGTTTTTTTTTGCAAGTTGGAAATCGAGGGAATCTTGCTAGTATTAACGAGGCTGGCATTTGATTGCAGGAGCGATCGGCTTTTAACCAGCCGTAACTGTAATTTTTATAACGTTTTCCCCTGAATTGAGGATTTAATTTTATCCAAACGTTAAACTAACGTTAAACTGTTTTTTACAGATTAATAGGAGGTAAATATGCTCGACAACCTCGATTTAGATATTTCCCTGGATAAAGAAACCTATGATGCCAAGATAGAAATTTTAATGCAGCAGTTGCGATCGCTCCAACTGGCCTGCAGAGAAAAAAAATTGCCCGCAATCATCGTCCTCGAAGGTTGGGCCGCCGCCGGTAAAGGCGCGCTGGTCAAAAAAATGGTGGGGTACATGGACCCGCGCGGGTTTGCCGTCCACCCGATTTGGCCGCCGTCAGATGCAGAAAGGGGCTATCCTTTCCTATGGCGGTTTTGGCAGAAACTTCCTGCCCGCGGCAAAATTGGTTTTTTCTACCACAGTTGGTACACTCATGTTTTAGAAGACCGGTTGTTCGATCGAGTCTCCGACGCAGAAGTACCGACAGCCATCAGGCAAATCAACGCCTTCGAGCGGCAGATGGTTGATGACGGCGCCGCAATTGCCAAATTTTGGATTCACCTGAGCAAAAAAGAACTCAAGCATCGGCTCAAAAAACTAGAAGATGACGCATTACAAGCTTGGCGAGTGCGACCCGAAGATTGGAAACAAGCCAAAAAATACGAAGAATACACAACTTTTGCCGAAGAAATGGTAGCCCAAACCGGCACGGGCCCCTCACCTTGGACGCTAGTAGAAGGCGATTGTCAACGGTGGGCGAGAGTCAAAGTTTTAACGCAAATGGCAGCGACAATTACAGAAGCATTGGACAGACTGCCGATGCAATCTGCACCCGTGAAATTGCCACCTCAAGAAAGCTTGCAACCCACCGAACCCGACTTGCTGGCCCAAGTAGATTTAACTCAATCGCTGTCGCCCGACGAATACAAACAGCAACTGCGCGAGGAACAAACCCGTTTTGGCAAACTGCAACAAAGCATCTACGAAGAGGAAATCCCCGTATTAGTGTTGTTTGAAGGTTGGGACGCCGCCGGCAAAGGAGGAGCCATCAAACGCTTGACGGACATCCTAGACCCCCGCAGTTACATCGCTAATGCCTTTGGGGTGCCGACAGACGAAGAAAAAGCGCATCACTACCTCTGGCGGTTCTGGCAGCGGCTGCCAACGGCTGGTAAGATCGGCATTTGCGATCGTAGTTGGTATGGTAGAGTGCTGGTCGAGCGAGTCGAAGGATTTGCCACCGAACCCGAATGGCGCAGAGCTTATCAGGAAATCAACGAATTTGAGGAGCAACTCACCAGTTTCGGTTGTGTCTTAGTTAAATTCTGGCTGCACATCAGTCCTGACGAGCAACTAAAGCGGTTTACAGAGCGGCAAAACAATCCATTTAAACAATACAAACTCACCGAAGAAGATTGGCGGAATCGGGAAAAGTGGAATTATTATGAAGTAGCGGTGAATCAAATGATTCAGCGCACCAGCACGCCGGCTGCTCCCTGGACGCTAATTGCGGCCAATAACAAGTATTATGCTCGTGTTAAAGTAATTCAAACGGTAACGCAGGCAATTCGGAATCAACTGAAGCGCCGATAAATTGGGATTGGTGAATCGGTAACAGGTAATGGGGAAAAAAGTAGGCAGAACAAAGCAGGCTTGAATTGTCAATTCCACCTGGGGCGTGTTCGATCCATTACCAATTACCAATCAACCATTACCAGTTATCAATTACCAATTAACTGTCAGCAATCTGTGACTGGAAGTAGCGGGCTTACACCCTGCAACCAATAGTTGATAGCTGACCGGAATCGAGCATCAGGATAAATGCGATCGGACTGCGTTATTCGCGAAAGTTAAAAACCCACCGATGCCCGTATTTCCTCCCGCAGCTAAATTTGCGCTCGTTTCCACACTTCCGTACTAATTTATGAAGACACAGAATATTGCAAGATGCCAGAACTGTTAGCTCGCATTCTATTTCTATTCCTCCTGTTCTCACTGATCAAATCGTGGTGGGATCAATCAGGAGGTAAAGACAATCCGTTATTAGACCGACTGCGCGTTTTGCTGCTGATCAGCCTTTTGTTCCTGGCTTTTTTTGCGCCAGACACACCAGTCGGAGCAGCGATTTTCGGGCTCATAGCCTTCTTCTTTAAGCCGTTGGGTTTTTCCATCACTCTGCTGGTGATTGCGTCGGCGCTGATCACGAACGGGGGCATCCGCAACCCGGCGCCGAGAATGATCCTGGCAGCCCTGCTAGTTTTGATCCTTTCGAGTATGCCAGTTGTCGCTTACTGGTTCGCCGACCAAGCAGAACGGGACGCCGCTGCTGCCGTCCGCACAGCTTGCTGCGATGAAACTGCAGCGGCGATAGTTCTCCTAGGCAAGGGAACCACTCAGCCTCACATCCCCAACCGAGTAGCGATTCAACTGACAGATACAGGTAATCGCCTGCCCTATGCTGCCGTTTTGTACCGCCAAAAAGTGGCACCGATGGTCATCGTTACCGCTGGCCCCAGACCAGAGTTGGAGGGTTATGTTGGGGAAGCGAAGGATATCGAGACTTTGCTGGCAAACAACATGGGCGTGCCGCGCAGCAGTATCGTTCTCGACGATAACGGCAGCAACATACGCACCAGCGCCGAAGAAGTGAGAAAGATACTCGACAGCCGTGGCGCCCCGCGCAAAGTAATCCTGGTAACATCTGCGATTCAGATGCGCCGTGCCAGCCTCGCTTTTGCGAATATGGGAATCCAGGTGATTCCTAGGGCTACCGACTTCTACACTTTTCAACCCACGGCAGGAGGGAAATCCAGACTCCGCTTAGACGCGGGAGATTTTCTGCCTAGTGCAGAAGCTTTGGTAACTACGACACGAGTATTCGATGAATATTTCGGGTCTTTCTATTACTATTTGCGTGGCTGGCAGGCTCCCAGGGCCTAAAGTGGCAAGTTGCTGGTGTTTTTCTTAGGCAACAGCGACTGCTCCCCAGATTGGTTTAACATCTGATGAGAATGAGACCTTTGTGGGGAGCTGTATTTTTTTCTCATTCCGGCGGGATCGCCGACAATCAAGTTTGCCATGAATGCAAACAATACCCAAAAGATAACTGGCTCCCACTCGGATTTTTTGGGCGGTGCTTCTGGGGTTGTTACAGATTCGACGTTGACTTTGATATCTAGTTTGCCTTCAATTTCTTTGCCTTTGAGAACTCCCTCCTTGCACACACCCTTAAAAATCATGGGAGCGGGCTTTGGTGCTTCAGCTTTCGGTTCGTCTGCCATTTTTTTATCCTGGTTTTGGTGAATCCGGTTGGATAGTACATTCTTAAAGGTTCGGGGGTTTTCCGGACAGGATTTCGCGAACTCTGAAAGAATTAAGTTAAATATGCACCCCGCCCCTTGCTGGGGCTTAAACATAAGAATCTGAAGGCATTTCCAGCTAGTGCTGGTTTGTTTTAGATAGCAGCCTTGCCTTGAAGCTGCTACTTATATATCCGGGTGAAAGGGAGATTTTTATGCAAAGTACAGGTTTTTTATGAAAAATTTATTTGCTCCCGGCGGACAGAAACGTCAACTAAATCAAAAGGAGTCCCGCGCTCTACCTGTACCCAGGTGAGCGTCGGGAGGAATTTGCGTGAGTGAAGAGAACCGCCCCGAACTAAACCAACGACTTTAGGTGTTGGAAGGCGAGGGGCGGTCGATGAGCGAACAAATTATTTTGCTACACCACTTGCTTTTTGTATGTTCACGAGATTGAATTTTGTCATAGTTCGTGAAAGTAATGCCTCAAATAATCACCGCCAAGCTAAAACTAAACCTGAATGCCGAGCAAAAAGCTTTGGTATCTCAGACTACCTTGGCTTATCGCGATGCCTTGAATCATACTTCACAAGTTGCTTTTGATGCGAACAAAACCAGCAATGGTGCTAAGTTACAAAAGGCTGTCTACAATGAATTGCGAGTTCGATTTGGACTTGGCGCTCAGATGGCTTGCAATGTACCGAGACAAGTTTCGGCAACGTATAAAACTCTCTGGACTAAGGTAAAACAATCTAACGATGCTATCGCTAAAGGGTACACCAAGAAACGGTACAAAGGACTAGACCAACCCCCTAAGTATATCTCTCGAACCTGTACCTTGAATTATCAGCGTGACTACTCGTTTAAATCCGAGCAGAAGGTGAGTATTATTACCCTGACTGGTCGAATAGTAGTCTCGTATGATGGCTACAACAAGCATCTGGATTTCATTGCGAATGGTTCCAAAGTTGGAGCAGCTAAAATTGTCTATCAGCGTTCCTCTAAGGTTTACTATTTGATGGTAAGTATTGAGGTAGAAACCCCTGAACTCGACCCACTGAAAATAACTAGAGTTTCTGGCGTTGACGTGGGGATGCGCTACTTAGCCGTAGAAACAGACTTACAAAACAAGTCTAATTTCTACTCAGGTTCAGAAGCTAGACATAAAGCCAACCGCTATCATAAAGCTAGACAAACTCTTCAGCGTAAAGACACTCGTTCGGCAAAGCGCAGACTAATTGCTTTGTCGGGAAGAGAAAGACGGTTTATCGCTGACGTGAACCACCAAATCAGCAAGGATATTGCAAAGCCTAATACTTTAATTGGACTGGAAAACCTAACCGGAATTCGGGATAGAACCAAGTCCAAGTCTGGTAAAAAGGTTAGCAAAAAACAGCGAAAAGCTAATCGAAACAAAGCTAAATGGTCGTTTGCCGAACTGCACGGCTATATTGACTACAAAGCTAATTTGAACGGCTCTTTAGCTACTAAAGTTCCAGCTAATTATACCTCGCAAAGCTGTCCAAAATGTGGACACACTTCGGCCGGCAATAGACCTAAAAAAGGACTATTGTTTCGTTGCGAGTGTTGCGGGCATGAGCTTCATGCTGATTTGGTGGGTGCGCGAAATATTGCCATGAGAACGTTGCTCGTTCGGCAGGACTGGACGAGTACGGGGAGCTTGTCAGCATCCCCTAATGTGTCGGGCGGTGAAACTAAAGCTGAGATTCTGCAAAGGTTCTCGGAATTGCGGTGGAGTTCAGATACAAGCCCACATCTCCGGCGGTACTCCGCTTGATGCTGGGTAGTTGACTAGCCTGAAGTTCGAGCTTGGTTGAGATCCCCGAAGAAACCCAGTTTCTTCCCGGAGCGGCCCCAAGTGACGCAATTCGGTTAATAAACGGGGTTTCTGGCTCAATATCGCGCCAGGAATGGCAATCTAAAATTTAAAATGATCGAAATAATCGAGAGTGAAAATATCCACCAGCCAACTATCTTCCTTGGAACCGGAACAACTGGCAGTTTGGGCAAAAGAGGCAATTAATCGCAGTAAATCGGGTCAAATCCCTGCGTACATACCTCTCATAGCGCAAGCCGACAGACAAGGGTTTGCCGTGCAAATTCGGGCAATTGACGCGCAAATTGTGAGCTGGGGTAGCATTGCTCACACATTCCCGCTGATGAGTGTAGTCAAGCCTTTTGTGCTGCTTTATTTGCTGTGCGAATTGGGCGAAAAAACGGTTTTTGACTGCGTTGGGTGTGAGCCTTCGGAACTGCCTTTCAATTCTTTAACTCAACTCGAAATAGACCAAGGGAAGCCGAGAAACCCGATGATTAATAGCGGGGCGATCGCCCTAGCGTCTTTGATTCCCGGTCAAAATGCTGTGTCCCGCTGTCAAAACTTGCGAACTTGGCTGAATCAACAGGCAAACAGTCAGTTATTTGTTGACGAGTTAATGCTCGATTCAGTGAAGAAAAATCCGAATCAAAACAATTGGAATCTCGCCTTGAAAATGGTAGAATCGGGTTACATTCAAAATCCCGAAATTGCTTTAGAAACCTACAATCGCATCTGCTGTTTGTCGGGAAATGTGGAGGATTTAGCTAAGCTGGGGATGGTTTTGGTAAATAGCGGCGATCGAGCAATGGGGGAAAACTGCCGTAGTGTCAAAGCGCTGATGGCAACTTGCGGTTTGTATGAAGCATCGGGCCGTTTTGCGCTGCGGGTGGGGTTGCCGGCCAAGTCGGGAGTTAGCGGGGCTTTGGTGTCGGTAATTCCGGGCCAGGGGGCGATCGGCTTTTACAGTCCGCCCCTGGATAAAGACGGAAATTCTATCGGTGGCTTATTTCTGTTAGAAAAAATAGCTAAAACTTTGCGGCTAAGCGTATTTGATTAGATTGGTCAGTAAGCTATACTACATTTAATTTTCACTTTTAGGGCAGGCAAGATGCCCACCCCACAAGATTTTTACTAACATAACTATCCCAATTAAATGCGCGACAGCTTAGTCCGCAGTCATTAGGAACGGGGAATTGGGAATTGGGAATGTCTAATGGGGAATTGGGAAAAAGGTAATTTTCCCAACTGACAACTGACAACTGACAACTGACAACTGACAACTGACTAATGTTTTTCGCCCAAAATAGCATAAACCACAGTCTCTTCTTTTTTGCCGCGCAATTGAATCGATCCTACTTTTTTGCCTTCGTAGCGATCGCGCACATAAGCAAAAGTCCTCGCCGTCACCAACAAATTAAAAGGACTGTCAGAAACAATTTCCTTATTCATCGCCTCCAATCTAGCAGCAATGTTGACAGCATCGCCGATCACAGAATAATTCAAACGCCGGGAACCGCCCACGCTACCAGCAACTAACTGTCCGGTATGCAAACCGATGCCAAACTTAATTAAAGGTTTGCGTTCACTTCTAAGCTGCTGATTCAGTTGGTGCAGCCGTTCGTGCATCGCAATACAAGCCGCAACTGCATTCAAAGCATCTTGTTGAATTTCTGCATATTCGCTATGGCAAAAAGGCACTCCAAAAACTGCCATAATTGCATCACCGATGTATTTATCTACAACGCCACCGTGATCCATAATACAGTTAGTCATCGCTTCCAAATAATTGTTCAGCCAGGTGAGCAAATCCCGCGGTGGCATTTTTTCTGAAATTGAAGTAAAACTACGAATATCCATAAACAGCACCGTTGCTGTAAGTTCTTGAGGTTCGAGTTCTCCCTGTTCAAATATCTCAGCTTTGCGTTGCCAAATAAGCTGAGCAGTCTCTGGATCGACGTGCTTTTCAAATAACCTCATCAACTGCTGCTTTTCGTACTGTTCCCGAAGTTGCAAAGCAGTGCTAGATAAAATGAGAGTGCCGATAGGTGCGGCAATCGGAACCCACCAAAAAAAGAAGCCAAATAACAAAGCGGCAGCCCCAATCCAAATTATAGGCAAACCGAGAGCGATCGCAATTCTCTCTTTAACACCTCGGTTGCCCAGAACCAAAGCGGTAAGCGGGCCAATCCCCAACAATAACAAAATTTCTACGAGTACCGGCAGCCGCTGCAGCAAGCGTTGATTGAGCAAATTGTCAATCAACGCTGCATATAAATAAACCCCAGCCGTAGTCTTGTTGAGAGGTGAAGATATCGGATCGAAACCGGTAGCAACTATGCCCACTAAAACTAACTTATTAGTCAGAGAATCTGCTGGAATTCTACCTTCTACGACATCAACAAAAGCATAGGTAGGTAGATTTTCTGTTTTCCCTGGCCAGTTAACCCAGACTTTTTTTTCCTGCTTATTTTTGGACTGTGGGAGCAATACTGGATCTTGGGGATTAGCAGCATTGTACCTGTGAGTCATTGCTAAACCGAAATTAGGAATCCCGTTGAGAAAGATTTTTGACTCGCGGCTAATACCGTCGCTATCGGGTTCCTGGCCGATGTGGCCGACACCTGCGGCTGCTGCTTTTAAAGATGCTACGGGTTCTTCTTTGGTGGTTTTAGCGAGTACAACTTTGCCGTTGGTGGCGATTGCAGCGGCTAAAATATCATCTTTCGGACTTGGATCGAGGAAAAGAATGTCAAAACCAACGGCTGTGGGGGGAGATTTTTTCAGTGCTTCTAGCAGTTGGGCGTAGCGGTTGCGAGACCAAGGAAATTGACCGTATTCTTGCAAGGAATGCCGTTCGATCGCAATTACCGCAATTCTCTGATCCCATCCGGGATTTGGCAAAATTCCCGATTCTCGAATTTGAAATAGGGTTTTGTACCCCAAATATTCAAGGGGTTTCCACATTCCCACTTGCAGCATGGCTACAGACAGTATACCTACTAATCCCCCTGTGATCCAGGGAGGATTTGTGGTTATATGTTGCTGCAGGCCGAGCAGTTTATTTTGTTTGAGATGATCGATCCATTTTTTGAACTTCATGCAATTAATTTGACGCAATCATTGACATTCGAGTCACAATTTCGAGAGGAGTGGGAGTCAATCGATTTTAGATTTTAGATTTTAGATTTTAGATTGACTTGCGCGAGATAAATTCGGGGGCTCCTTTATCGGATACAGGTTTTTTATTTTTGGACGGATGAATCACGTGGCGGGTATCCTGGATGCGGGAATTGTCATGAAGTTTTACAATAACGTAAGGGCGAAGGGTGGGGGCAAAATATCTTTATTTTGACTACCGAGATTCATGGCAAAATGCTTCGCACCTACACAAAATAATCAACCCTGATACGACTTAGGATCTAACTCACATCTTGCACCATTGTCAAGAACAGGCTTTTTCGTGGGGTCGGGCGGGTTTATAGAACCTATTTGCAAGCTTTAAGGCTGTTGGCGAACCCGCCCCTAGGGCTTATTGAGAATGGTGCAACATCTTAGATATAATTCAAGTCCTCAGAGACGGCCCGCGTAGATTACTCGCGACGATAGGTTGTTTAGCGAACTGCGAAGCTGTAATGCCTTTCTGTGACTGACGGGCCTCGCACTACGATTTCGAGGCGGCGGCTTGGAGGTAAAATTCCTTGGATCTTGAAGTTGCCTTTTCGATCGATCTTAATTTCTTCGTTGTTGACATAAACTGTGTCGATCGGGTTAATTTGACCGCTGAGGCGATAGATATTGCCGCTGACTCTCAATAAACTGCGGACTTTGAGTTTAGCTAGGCGAGGGCTGGCTGAGGGCGCCACGGGGGAGGTTTGAGGGAAAATTGTCGTGGAGTTGCCACTGTTGACAATTACTTCCGAGTCGGCGCTGCCGGATACTACGACGGCACCTTCAATAGTTTCGACTGCGGTTTTGCCACCGCCGACGCTGACGCCAAAGGATGTGCCGCGGACTCCGGCAACGCCTTCTGGGGTTTCAACCCTGATTGGGGCGGTTCTGGCAGAACGGGTTTGTTGGGCAATTTGACTGGATTTGCCGAGTCCGCTGAAGGTATTGAGGGCGGCTATTTGGTTCGGCGGGATAATTGTTGAGGTGGTGGCTGCGGGAGTTGCAGCAGCAGTTTTGCCGATCGACAACCTGACTCGCCCCCTGCTGACAAAAATGGCTGTGCTTTTTTCGCCGCCTGCACGGCTTGACAAATCGGATATTCTGAGTGTGGTTTTTTCGGCAACTTCCACGGTGCCGATGTTGTTGTCGATGCCTAAACGGGCTGTGGAATTGGGGCCGGTGATGATTTCGTCTCCGGGGGCGAGTAGCCGATCGCCCACGACCGCTGGCCGGCCTTTAAAGCTTACTGTACCGCGGATTTCTTCTATTTCGAGCGATCGCGCGGCCGCTGTTCCCTGGGCGTTTATCGTGTCTGCTGGGGATGGATTCGCCGCCACGGTTGCCGGATTTGTTGGAGATTTTGAGGCGGTTGGCAATGCTGGCGGTCGATCGACTGAGACAATTTTAGTAGGGTTCGAGGGCTGTTTGGGGGATGGAGAGGGCGGACTGGCGATCGTCCCGCGAAAGGGCGACAGACTCGCCAGCACAGCCAAGGACAAACTTAGGAGCGGAATTTTGGTCGATCGCCCACACGTAAACATTTTATTCATAATTTCAATTTTGTCATATTGAAGTTCCTCGACTTCCTTTCCTCTATCAGACGGCATACATCCGGAAATCGTTCCATTTTTTATGCCGTAACACAGCAGTAAAAATAAACTTTATCAGCCTGAAAGTTTAGCATTAAAACTTTTTTTATGTTCATATTTTAGTAAACTGTTACAACATGGCACTTTACTAAAATATGAGCTTAGGGAAAATTAGCAAACCCTAGTCAAAGTGCTTGGCAGCATCTACTTTAGCCGTTTTCAACGTGAGAGAGGGGAGATTTATATATAGCAAAGATAAAATTAATTACTGCTTGTGAATGCCTTTTGGCTTCTGCCGGAAGGATGACTAATTGGGGATAAATTCTGTAGTTGTGGCAATTAATAAAAAGATGGTTTTTGCGAAGCGATAAAAAATAATTATCTAAGTGGTGAACAGCCTCTGACAGTGGAGCTTGCCGCTGTGGAACATTATGAAGCAAACCCAAGCGAATCAGGGTAGACGATCGACAAACTCCGACTAGAATACCGTCTTTTAGGGAAAGTTGGTGGAAATTTCGATGGAAAATCATCGGGAGCGATCGCCTGCTGGCGTTGCTGTTGAGAAGTAGACGCCAAACTGTAAAATAAACGGTTGTATATAGGTTATATAGAGCAGGAGAACAATTTCAGTGGCAATAGAAGTAGGTCAGAGAGTGAAGGTGCGCCGTCTCAGAGATCGGATACCTGCAAATATGGTGGGCAAGATAAAGGAGAATCCAATAGGCACTGTTGACGGATTCAGAATGGTTGACGGTAGCGGAGTAGGTGTGGTTGTCAAGTTTGACGGTTTTGCGACTTGGTTTTTTGAAGATGAGCTAGAACCCGTTTAACAGATGTAGAAGGAAGAGGGGGCACGACACGGATTCGGACACGGATACACGGATTGAATTTAACTGTGTTTCCTTTCGTCTCCTACTCTCCCCCTCTCCCACTCTCCCACTCGCCGACTCTCCTCTTCCTTCACTCTCCCCCTCCCCCACTCTGGCTGAAGGTTGCGCTTAAATGTTAAAGAGTAAGCTTTGGCAGTGAGAACAGAAAATGGCTTTGATTTTGACATTTTTGGGCAAAGGCGGCACTGGCCGCAGTACGATCGCGATCGCAACAGCTAAAAAATACGCGGCTCAAGGCAAGCGAGTTCTGCTGCTCGGCCAAGATCCGGGCCCTGCATTGGGTATTCTGCTAGGGACTCCCCTGACTCTCAACCCCCAGGAAATCGCCCCCAACCTCAAAGCAGTTCAGGTGCAAAGCGGGCCACTGCTAGAACGCAGGTGGGACGAAGTTAAACAACTAGAAGCTCAATATGTCCGTACTCCGTTTTTCAAGCAGATTTACGGTCAAGAATTAGGGGTGTTACCGGGAATGGACAGCGCGCTGGCGTTGAATGAACTTCGGGAATACGACGACAGCAAACAATACGATGTAATTGTTTATGACGGCAATGGCGGCATGGATACGCTGCGGATGCTGGGAATGCCGGAAATTCTGAGTTGGTACATCCGCCGCTTCCGTCAAGCTTTGGTAGATTCGGATTTGGGTAAAGCTTTGTCGTCGTCGCCTTTTATTCAACCGCTTGTCAGTACCGTGTTGACTGTGGATATGTCGGGAGACAATGCTTTTCAATCTACTAAGCAAGTCGATAATCTCTTGGATAAGGGTAAGGAAGCGCTGGCAGATCCTAACCGCACGGCGGCTTTTTTGGTGACGACTGGGGATGCAAGCGCGATCGCAACTGCCCGCTATCTTTGGGGAAGTTCTCAACAAGTTAGTTTGACTGTGGGCGGTGTCATTGTTAATCAAGCACCGGTTACAGAAGCTATTACTGCCGAGTTTGATCCTTTGACGGCTGTTTCGGTTCCGGCGCACAGTGACAATAATTGGCAGTCGCTAATTGATGCTTTGCCAGATTTTTCGGAGGCCGCAAAAGCTCCTAAACCGATTAACATAAACATTGCACAGCGTCAAGTTAGTTTGTTTTTGCCTGGGTTTGACAAGAAAGAAATTAAATTGATTCAATCGGGGCCGGAAGTGACGATCGAAGCGGGCGATCAGCGGCGCAATATTTTGCTGCCTCCGGCGCTAACTGGAAAGTCTGTTACTGGTGCTAAGTTCCTGAATGGTTACTTGATTATTTCTTTTTAGGGTAAGGAAGAAGGCACGACACGGATTTTGACACGGATACACGGATGAATTATCGAGTTTTCTAATATCATGTCTCGTTGATTCGCGATCGTATAATTTGCGATGTGGTAGGGGCGGGTTCCACCAACCATAATCGCCCCAAACAAACAATCTCGAAAACCCGCCCTCTCCCCACGATAAATCGAAATGTACATTCAGATTGACCGTGGGGCGGGGGCGGGTTTATTTATCCTTTCAATTCTTCCCGATATGGTTGGTGAAACCCGCCCCTACAGCTTAACTTTTACCGTTTCCATTGCCGCCAGTCGTTTGCAAAACCCGCTTAGCTAAAGGTTCCGGCACTTCTTGCAGTCGATCGAACTCCCAATTAAAAAATCCTACTCCCATTGTCTGCGATCGCAATTCTACGATCAAATTCTGCATTTCGGCGATCGGCAAATAAGCAGAAACTGCATCCCATCCCTTCCAGTCTTTTTTACCTTCGTAGCCGAGAATTTGGCCCCGGTGTCCGCTGACCAACTGCAACACCTTTGATGTACACTCGTTCGGAGCGCAAATTTCAACTTTGGCAATCGGCTCCAGCAAGGCCGGTTCGCACTTGGCCATTCCCTCCTGCATCGCCAAACGCGCTGCTTGCTTGAAAGCTTGTTCGGAACTGTCAACGGTATGGTAGGAACCGTTCGTCAGCGTCACCGCTACGTCTACCACGGGGAAACCCAGCGGGCCGCGATCCAAATACTCGCGCACTCCGACTTCAACGCCGGGAATGTACTGTTTTGGGACGACTCCGCCGACTATTTTGTCGCTAAAGGTGAAACCTTCTCCGCGAGGCTGCGGTTGAATGTCGAGGTACACGTCGCCGAATTGTCCGTGCCCGCCGCTTTGGTGTTTGTAGCGCCCGTGGATGGAAGATGCTGGTTTGCGGATGGTTTCTTTGTACGGCACTTGCGGTAAGTGAGTTACCATCGGCAAGTTATACTTACGGCGCAACCTGTCTAGGGCTACTTTCAGGTGGATTTCGCCTTGACCCCAAAGTATAATTTCGTGAGTGTCGCCGTGCTGTTCCCAGACTAAAGATGGGTCTTCTTCTAGTAATTTAGCTAAAGCGGAGCTCAGCTTAACTTCATCGTTGCGCTTTTCTGGGACGATCGCCAGTGCGTAGACAGGGGAGATAATTTCGGCTTTTGGCAATAATTCCTCCGAACCCAGCGTATCGCCTGTTTTCAAGCCTTCTAGCCTTCCCACAGCCACAATTTCCCCGGCGCTGACAGACTGCAAACTTTGCGTTTGCTGGCCGGTCAAGCGGTACAAACCGTTAACTCGAACGCCGTTCAAATTTGCTCCATCTGTCAGCGTCCCCCGCCACATTCTCACTAACGATAGTTTGCCTCCCTGTGGCGTGTAATAGGTTTTGAGGATTTGAGCGAGAACTTTGTTTTCACTTTGTATAATGCCGCGGCGATCGGCTGTTGTTTCCGGTGTCGGCGCTTCCCTCAGCAAAGCTTCCAGCAGAGGCCGCACGCCGAAATCTTGTTCGGCGATGCCGATGAATACTGGCACAATTAAATCTGCGCCTAATTCCATCTTTAAATCGCGGGTAATTTCTTCGGCGTCGGGATTGATTTCTTCGAGCAATTCTTCGAGTAAATGGTCGTCAAAATTCGCCAATTCTTCGAGCATTTGCTGCCGCGCTGCGCTTTCTTCTGCTTTGAGGTGTTCTGGAAGCGGGACGGGATCTGCGGCGGCGCCCGGATGGTAGTGGTAAGCTTGTTCGGTTACTAAGTCGATAAAACCGATGATTTGTTCGTTTTTGCCGATCGGATATTGGTGAGGTACGATCGGTCTACTGGAAACGGATTTGAGCGCGTCGATCACCTCGGTGAAGTTGGTGCCACAAGTAGTTTCGTCTGTGTAAGCTCGATCGATCTTGTTGATGAAAACTAGGTGGGGAATTTCCCAATCGTCGAGAAATTTAAACAGGGGTGCGAGGGTTAAAGTGCGATCGGCAACGGGTTCGCAAACAATTATTGCCGCATCCACACCGATGAGTGCATTGTAAGTTTCTTGGACAAATTCTACCGAGCCCGGACAGTCGAGAAATGTGAAGCGGACGCCTTGATATTCAGCGGTGGCGGCGTTTACTTCTACGCTCATTTTGCGATCGCGCGCTTCCGGCGAACTATCACCTATTGTGTTGCCATCTTTGACATTTCCTTTGCGGGTAATTGTCCCTGTCACCGATAGCAAACTTTCCAGCAGTGCGGTTTTACCGCTTAAATAAGGGCCAACAATTGCAACGTTTCGCGTGGCCCCAAGGACTTTGTGGTTCATAATAGCCTCCAACAGAAAACTTGTTTTCTATTGCTCTTGGTGCAATCAGTTCTATACCATTTTCTAGACTTTTTCTAGGTTAATTTTTATTGCAGTTTCGAGCAACTTTAGATTTTGGTATGATTCTATACTTTTGACGGTAGCGTGTTTTGAGTGACGCAAACACAAATTGTAGTTTTTCTTAATATTTGGATTTTTTAACCGCAGAGAACGCAGAGAACGCAGAGGAAGAGAAGAGAGAGACTAATAATTCCGATGAAGAGCGGGTTTGATATCACTCTTCCTCTGTCTCGATTGGTCTAATTTCTGAGCAGTCGCAAACCGCTTAATGTGACTATTACTGTAGACCCTTCATGACCGATTACGCCTAAAGGCATGGTGATGTTTCCGAGAAAATTGGCAGCCAGTAACAGTATAATGCAACTGAGTGCAAAAACTATGTTTTGTTTGACAATTTTTTGAGCGCGGCGGCCTAAACTAATTGCTTTAGCTAGTTGCTCTAATTTATCTGCCATTAATACGATATCAGCAGTTTCTAAAGCAACGTCGCTGCCGGAAATTCCCATCGCAATGCCCACGGAAGCTTGAGCGAGGGCGGGGGCGTCGTTGATGCCGTCTCCTACCATTGCTACAGTTTGATACTGGGTTTGCAGTTGTTTTATTGCCTGCACTTTGTCTTCTGGCAAAAGTTCGGCGTACACTTCTTTGATGCCTAATTGGCGGGCGATGTGTTGAGCTGTTTGCTCGTTGTCGCCGCTTAGCATAATTATATGTTCTACGCCTAATTTTTGCAAGTGTTTTACTGTTGCTGCTGCTTCGGGGCGGATGGTATCTGCTACTGCAATGATTCCTAAAAGTTGCTCGCCTTTTGCCACCCAAACAACTGTTTTACCTTCGGCTTGTAACTGCTGGCTGATTTGAGTCAATTCGGAGGTTGCTTCGAGAAATTCGGCTTTACCAATGGCTATGATTTGATTGTTGACTTTGCCGATAATTCCTTGACCGATTTTTGCTTGTACGTCGGTAGCGGTTGACAATTGTAACTGTTGCTGCTGGGCGGCGCTGACAATTGCATGGGCGATCGCGTGTTCGGAATGAGCTTCTAGGGCTGCTGCTAATTGCAGAACTTCTGTTTCAGTATATCCGGCTGCTGGTACAATTTGGATAACTTCGGGTTTTCCCGTGGTGAGTGTTCCGGTTTTGTCAAAGGCGATCGCCCTGACTTTACCAATCATCTCTAATTGCGCGCCACTTTTAAACAAAATTCCCTGTCTCGCCCCGTTAGCAATTCCTGAAAGCAGCGCGGGCATAATCGAAGCCATCAGCGCGCAGGGGGACGCGACTACTAGGAAAATCAGCGCCCGATAGATTGTCTCTTCCCAATTCCAGCCCAAAACAAAGGGCGGCAAGCTTGCGAGAAGCAAGCCTAAACCGACGATTAATTTGGCATAACCGCGCTCGAATTTTTCCACAAACATTTGAGAAGGTGGCGCTGCTGTTTGCGCTTCTTGAACTAGCCGAATCACTCGCTGAATCAAGCTGCTTTCTGGAGTTTTATGCACTTCGAGTTTCAGCGCGCCGACACCGTTAATTGTACCTGCATAGACTTCATCGCCGCTGGTTTTTTCCACGGGCATCGATTCGCCGGTAATCGAGGCTTGATCGATCGCACTGTAGCCTTCAATAATTATCGCATCTGTGGGGATGATTTCTCCGGGCTTGACTAAAATGCGATCGCCAATTTCCAATTTGTCGATCGCAACTTCGCGTTCCACGCCGTACATTACCACCCTAGCAGTATCTGCCGTCAAACTCATCAAACTGCGGATGCTGCGTTCAGTCCGCTGCATAGCATAACCTTCAAGGGCGCCGCTAATTGCAAAGATTAAAATCAACACCGCACCGTCAACAATTAAATGATATTCTTGCCGCCACAGCCCCAAACCTGCCGCGCCCAAAGCAGCGACAATCATTAACAAATCTACATCTAATTCGCGTTCTTGAAAAAGGGTAGTTAAGCCTTCGCGGGTACTGGAATAGCCGCCGATAACATAAGCTGCGGGTAAGATTAACACGGCTACACCCAGCCAGCCGAGTTGCAGGGCTAGGGAACCCAAGATTACTAAAATTCCGCACAGGGCGGCTGTTAAAGCGTCGGGATGTTCTTCTGCTAACTGGGAGATGCGAGAAATTGACAAAGAATTAGAAGTCATTTGTAAAGCTTGATTTGGTAGAATGACTCCTGTAGCTTAAACCTTGACATTAGTGTCAATGTCAAGAGTGAAACCAAAATAAATCCAGGATCAACTCGCCTCTCGTTGAGTACCAGAGTCCGACAGTCCGACAGTCCGACAGTCCGACAGTTCGACAGTTCGACAGTTCGACAGGGATTGAAATCCCTGTCTCACAGCGCAAGTCCTCTGGAAGAGGACTGAAGATGGCTGAGAATTGA
>NZ_JAUBTG010000012.1:69606-121538 GCF_036702395.1 Microcoleus sp. D3_18_C2
ATTTAATGTTTTAGTCGGTTTTAACCGACTTCTGCTATGAGGCGGGGAATTCATTCCCCGGCGGACTCTGGGTGAATTCGAGAATCAAATATACAATCAAAATCCCAAAATCCCATGCAATAAGAATAGTTGAGTCCGACAGTCCGACAGGGAATGAATTCCCTGTCTCATAGCGCAAGTCCTCTGGAAGAGGACTGAAGATGGCTGAGAATTGAATTTAATGTTTTAGTCGGTTTTAACCGACTTCTGCTATGAGGCGGGGAATTCATTCCCCGGCGGACTCTGGGTGAATGCGTGGGAATTGATTCCCCAGCGGACTCTGGGTGAATTCGAGAATCAAATATACAATCCCAAAATTCCCAAAATCCCATGCAACAATACCTGACAATCAAACAACTTACAGAAGCGGTAAAAGGCACAATTACCCCTCGGATGGTGCGACACTATCACGCTTTGGGGCTGCTATCTCCGGCGGTACGATCGACTTCTAACTATAGATTGTATACCCGCAGCGATGTGCAAAGGCTGCAAAGAATAGTGGCACTCAAGCAGCAAGGCTTTCAACTGTCTCACATCCGCAAACTGTTAGAAACTGATGCGGATGCTTCGCCTGACGCGCTGATGGCGACTCTGCAACGGCAATATCTGTCGGTTATTCAGCAAATTGTTCGCCTCAGAGAAACGGCTTCGGCGCTGGAAGGATTGCTGGGACGGGATATTTCCTGTCAAGCGGTGCAAGCGGACGCATTGGCGCAATTAAGGCTGTTGCAGGCGGAAACTGAGGGGGGGTGGGATGAGTTGGAACAATTTTGGGAGGGTTGGGATGCGGGGGCGCACACTCACCCGGAGGATTTTGGGGAGTCGTTGCAGCTTTTGTTGCCGGATTTGGCCGATCGCTCGGAAATTGAGGTAGACTTGCTTTCTAAACTGGTGTTAGCTTGCGGAGATTGTTCGCTGCTGCCGTTTGTGAAGTTGAGCGAAACGGCGATTAAATCGGCGCGGGATGCTTTGAAAAATCAGTGTCAAATTGTGGCTGATGTGCCGCCTGTTTTTGCTGCTTTGGATCGGACAAGATTGGCGCATTTGGGAACAAGTATTGCAACTTTAATTGATGACCCGCACATCAATGCTGCGGCGGAAGCGGAACAGGAATTCTGGCAGCAGCGTGAGTGGTTTGATAAGTTGTTGAAACTGGAAAAAGGATGTATATTGGTGATAGGATATGCGCCGTCTGTGCTGATGGCGGTTTGCGAGGCGATCGAGTGTGGGCAATTGCAACCGGCTTTGGTAGTTGGAATGCCGATCGGTTTTAGTCATTCTCCGGTGGCGAAACGGCGGTTAGTGCGATCGGGCGTTGCTTATATTACGACTGTGGGAACTTTTGGCGGCGGATTGTTGGCGGCGGTTGCTTTGAATGCTTTGGTTGAGTCTTTGATTGAAAAGCCGAATTGTCACTGTCATCTTAAGTAAAGATGGGATTTAGGTTGGTTGTGACTTAATTTGTATTTTGCTCTTTCAGAGGTTTTAATCCCTGATAGGGAGTTTGGTTAATTGCGGCGTAACAATGGGACAGTTACTAGATGAAATTATAAGTTTCAATCCCTGATAGGGAGTTTGGTTAATTGCGGCCGGAAAATGGCGACGTGCAGGTATGGTTGCCGGAAGTTTCAATCCCTGATAGGGAGTTTGGTTAATTGCGGCCCAACCTCTGCACTCCCTCTTTCCCCCCCAATCCCCGTTTCAATCCCTGATAGGGAGTTTGGTTAATTGCGGCCCGAAACGCCCTTCGGGGCGTCTGCCGGGTGCTTGTGTTTCAATCCCTGATAGGGAGTTTGGTTAATTGCGGCACTAGAAAAAGTAGCCAATCCTCACGCCACTGAAGAAGTTTCAATCCCTGATAGGGAGTTTGGTTAATTGCGGCTTGAAAGTAGAGAGGGTGTACTCAATGCTTCTCTAGTTTCAATCCCTGATAGGGAGTTTGGTTAATTGCGGCAAAATTGCTTAGCTGCAAATTTCAACAAAGTTCATCCGTTTCAATCCCTGATAGGGAGTTTGGTTAATTGCGGCATCAGGATTGACGAAATCAGGAGAATCTAAAGTAGCAGTTTCAATCCCTGATAGGGAGTTTGGTTAATTGCGGCCTGGTACGGTTACAGAAGAATAGACGGCAAGTTATATAGTTTCAATCCCTGATAGGGAGTTTGGTTAATTGCGGCTTCAGTTGCCGTTTTATGTGGCGGTTTTGGTATTGTTTCAATCCCTGATAGGGAGTTTGGTTAATTGCGGCGGTAGGAAGCATAGTATCTGCGGGTCAAATCATTGCGTTTCAATCCCTGATAGGGAGTTTGGTTAATTGCGGCCCTTGGGTTTGCGTCCCGCGTGAATAGCGATCGGTTTCAATCCCTGATAGGGAGTTTGGTTAATTGCGGCTTTGCCATCTGGCGAGATGCCGAGTGGCACTTCGTTTCAATCCCTGATAGGGAGTTTGGTTAATTGCGGCAAGAGGCTGAGGCTGTCTTACTCGATTGCTTCAATTGCGTTTCAATCCCTGATAGGGAGTTTGGTTAATTGCGGCGCGATTCGCTGCCAAGCCCACTTTTCAAACGGGTTTCAATCCCTGATAGGGAGTTTGGTTAATTGCGGCTGCAATTCACGGCGATTTCAGGCAATTGGGTGAAGGTTTCAATCCCTGATAGGGAGTTTGGTTAATTGCGGCCAAACGAAGTCTCCTCTACGACAGGGAAATTTATTGTTTCAATCCCTGATAGGGAGTTTGGTTAATTGCGGCAGACGACAAGCCTTCTTCGATCTTAATAACGGTAGTTTCAATCCCTGATAGGGAGTTTGGTTAATTGCGGCTGGTCGCAGCCATCCAGTCGATCAACATTTCTAGCAGATCGAGTTTCAATCCCTGATAGGGAGTTTGGTTAATTGCGGCCCTACAATGCCATACTTCCCTAAGACAGGATATGTTTCAATCCCTGATAGGGAGTTTGGTTAATTGCGGCTTGGTGCCGGCCCGGTTTCAGCTAGGGGCGGGATTGTTTCAATCCCTGATAGGGAGTTTGGTTAATTGCGGCTGTAGACCATATACTTCATGCTTTTAAATTCTTAGGTTTCAATCCCTGATAGGGAGTTTGGTTAATTGCGGCTGTAGTCGGTTCCGCCGAAATCGTTAAGATTAATCTTGGTTTCAATCCCTGATAGGGAGTTTGGTTAATTGCGGCCCGTTTCTGCTATTATTTTACTTGCTAGTTACATCGGTTTCAATCCCTGATAGGGAGTTTGGTTAATTGCGGCGATATGAGTAAGTAGGGGTGGTCGTTAATCCAGTGTTTCAATCCCTGATAGGGAGTTTGGTTAATTGCGGCCAAGTTCCAGCAGTTGCTGCAGTCGAGCTTCATCGCCAGTTTCAATCCCTGATAGGGAGTTTGGTTAATTGCGGCAAAGTAATACTTAGTGTTAGGCAGCCATTTTTTGTTTCAATCCCTGATAGGGAGTTTGGTTAATTGCGGCGCTGGGCACAAATCTTTAGAAAGTGCGATCGAAGGTTTCAATCCCTGATAGGGAGTTTGGTTAATTGCGGCAAATGGTGCCGCAACTTGGTTTCCGTCTTCGGAAGGTTTCAATCCCTGATAGGGAGTTTGGTTAATTGCGGCTTAAAGATTATCGCTTGGGCTACGAGTGGATTATTGTTTCAATCCCTGATAGGGAGTTTGGTTAATTGCGGCACTATGACAACTAAGATTTTTTTCGATAATCCTTCGGTTTCAATCCCTGATAGGGAGTTTGGTTAATTGCGGCTGGCTATCTGTACCATGTAACCAAGCTAATAAATGTGGTTTCAATCCCTGATAGGGAGTTTGGTTAATTGCGGCCGTTATCGACAGTTTGGATCAAGCCGGTTTGACTGTTTCAATCCCTGATAGGGAGTTTGGTTAATTGCGGCCTTTGAAAATAGCCGCCAAGTCGGGAATGTCGAGGTGTTTCAATCCCTGATAGGGAGTTTGGTTAATTGCGGCGCGTCCGACAGTGCGAGTAAGTCTAAATCGGATGATGTTTCAATCCCTGATAGGGAGTTTGGTTAATTGCGGCCTGACCGAGCCTCCGCTAAATACATGAGGGACGCCTCCTTCCGAGTTTCAATCCCTGATAGGGAGTTTGGTTAATTGCGGCTTTCCCGGTTATTCGAGCAAGTTCAGCAATGCTTTCTGGTTTCAATCCCTGATAGGGAGTTTGGTTAATTGCGGCTCAAAGTAACATCGCTTTCAATTTCTGACTTGCTCAGTTTCAATCCCTGATAGGGAGTTTGGTTAATTGCGGCTTGATGGGAGCCACAGAGTGTATGGAATCTAAAGTTTCAATCCCTGATAGGGAGTTTGGTTAATTGCGGCCCGAAGTATATGTGAACGCATCAGCACTTATGTCAATGTTTCAATCCCTGATAGGGAGTTTGGTTAATTGCGGCTTATCGACTATCTGGCAATTTTCGAGCAAACGTTTCAATCCCTGATAGGGAGTTTGGTTAATTGCGGCCAAGTTGCCCTTGCGGTCGATCAAGAAGGGTGGCAGACGGTTGTTTCAATCCCTGATAGGGAGTTTGGTTAATTGCGGCCCGCCCGGATACTTCACCGGCCTCCACGATCTAGACGGTTTCAATCCCTGATAGGGAGTTTGGTTAATTGCGGCTTGCGGAAAGCTTCTATCCCTTTTTTCTGGATCAGGTCATCCAGTTTCAATCCCTGATAGGGAGTTTGGTTAATTGCGGCTCGTTCACTATTAGACCGCGCTCGTCGTAACCTTTGTTTCAATCCCTGATAGGGAGTTTGGTTAATTGCGGCGATTTCGATGTGCCTTTCGTGGCGCTGGCACAAATCAAGTTTCAATCCCTGATAGGGAGTTTGGTTAATTGCGGCTAGTAAGAGAGTTCTTGAGGTAGATCCAAAAGCGTGTTTCAATCCCTGATAGGGAGTTTGGTTAATTGCGGCCGCCCGTTCCAGAGGCTTTGCTGTATTTGGTTTTCAAGGTTCATTTGCGTCTGCATAAAACAAAAGTACCATTTCAGCCTTCGACTTGTCAATACCCAACTTTTCAGACAGCCCTCAAACCCTTGTCCCGCATAGATTTCAGCGATTGCGTCTACCATTTTATTGCTTGAAGGGCCTCTAACCCTTACAGCATCTACATTATAGCCCCCCAATTTAACACCTCGATTTTTACACCTACTCATAGACGCATTTTCCACCCAAAAACAGACATCAACCGATCACCACTTACCCAAAGCCCCCCAAACAGTACCCGAAACCACCCCCCAAATCGCCCCCAAACCAGCCCCCACGATCGCCCCCGCCACAGGCCCCAACTCCACCGGCACCCCAGCGCTAACAGCCGGAAACATCGCAGACACCCCCGCACCCAACACAGCACCCGCAAAAGTCCCCAAAAAACTACCCCAAATCGCCCCCAAACTCCCACCACTTACACCCGAAGGCTGAAACGAAATCGGCAACTTCGGCGCAAACCCGCAAAAACCCAACAAACCGCCAGAAACCACACCTCCAACAGAACCGACACCAGCCGCCACGATCGCCACACCCAGCAGCAAACGCGCAAACTCATCCACCGGCCGCATCTGGACACCGTACTGCTGCCAAACCACCAGCCCAGCCCCCAAAAAAACACCAGCCAGAGTCCCCACAAACGAGCCCCAGACCGCCCCCAAATACCCTCCCCGCCGGCCCCACACCCTCCCCACCGGCAGCGCCAGAGGAGGCTGAAAACTCGCCCAAACACAGCCCCAGACAGCACCAACCCCCGCCCCAGCCAAAATCCTCTCCCCGATCCCCGGAGTGCTATTAATCGCCCCAAACACCGCACCGCCGATCGCCGCCAACAAAAAAGCCCCCCAAGCCGCCCCCACCAAAACTCCCCCCCACTTCCGCCAAATTTGATTCGGCGACAAAGTAAAAACCCCCCACATCACCCCAAAAAAACAGCCCCAAATCGAACCAACAAAAATCGCCCCCAAAATAGCACTGCCGCCCTCAGCTATTGCCGAATAAATCCCCCCGATCGCCGCCAAACACAAACTACCCCAAACACCTCCCCAAGCAGCATCCTGAATAATGCGCTCAAACTTGCCCAGGGGAACCCGAGGCGCAGGAGTCCGACTCCGAGAAGACATCGGCATCGGTAGCAACGGCACTGCGTACTGGCCCATGGGGCGCGACAGGCCCGTGGCGGGCTGTTGCCGACGCACTGCGGGCTTGGGCACGACAGGCGGTGGTTGGGGCTTTTTACGCTTGGTTTTCGCGGGCTGCAAGTGCAATCCGTGGCTGATTGCTTGCCGCGAAGGAAACGGATCGCGCCCTTTCAGGAGTTTTGCCCGATCGCACCAAGGGCACCGACTGAGATGATTTCCGTATTTATGCTGACTGTTTTTGCTGCAAGTAACTAAAGCATCTTCCGCTTCCCGAATCGCATTCACCCAAGTTTTCGCATCCGGGCGCGCCGCAGGATTGCCGTGCCCTTCCTCAAAACAGCGGATAAACATCTGCCGCAGTCGGGGATGCAGCATCTCAAAAGGAGGCGCAGCGGGCATCGGGCGGTAGGGAATCCGTTTCGTACCTGTGGGGAAATGGCCCGATCGAATTCTCGCTTCCAAAGACGGCGGTTCATCGCTACCGAGATAAACTCCCGCAAACGGATGCGTACCTTCCATCAGCAATTGAAAAATTAATACCGCTAAACCGAACAAATCGTGCTCTGGAGATCGATCGATATCGCGGAAAGTCTGCCCCTGCAACTCCGGCGGCGTAAACTCCGGTTTCCCCACGGGACACCGATAAACGTAACCCGTATAAGGATCGCGGACTTGAAACGAATCCGTGTCCACCAGCGTTACCAGCGCCGTATCCGTCACGAGAATGTTCGACTCGTTTACATCGCCGATGACGTAACCCCTGACGTGGAGGGCATTTACAGCCGAAGCGAGATTTCTGGCGGTACGGTGGAGGTAAAGATAGCTAAATAGCGGTTTTTGTTCGCGCCTGGTTTTGGGTGTGTAGAAAGTGTGTACCGGCATCACTTTGTTGACGCGCGGCATCACAAAACCGACGATTTTTTCTCGCCCGCCGACAGTATGCAGCAAATCGATCGGCCAAGCAATGGAAGCGTGCCCGGGTTCCGCGATCGGCGCATCCGGCGGCATACTGAACATGACTGTGAGTTTGTCGCCGTCTTCGTCTGTCGGTTTGTGGTAGATTTTTGCTACAAGGGACGAGTCTTGGGCGATCGGGTAGATGCGACCTTCACCCCCACTGGCGATCGCGTTTTTGGTGTCGATCGCAATCAGTTGTCCGCTAAATTGGCGCTGCAACTGCATAGAATTCGCTTAGGGTATGGGGGCATCAATCGATTTTAGATTTGAGATTTTGGATTTTAGATTAAAGAAAGCTACCCCACTGATAAATCCGTAATTCTATTTTATTGTGGGGAGTAGGGGTTGGGCAGGAGAGCCCGCCCTGGAAAATTCAGCAACAGGCTACGAGGGACTGTTCCACGATAATTCTATTTTATTGTGGGTTGGGCAGGAGAGCCCGCCCTGGAAAACTCAGCAACAGGCTAGGAGGGCCTGTTCCACAATAGTTCAATTTTATTGTGGGGAGTAGGGGTTGGGCAGGAGAACCCGCCCTGGAAAATTCAGCAACAGGCTACGAGGGCCTGTTCCACAATAGTTCAATTTTGCAGTTGTGCTTACAATTGATTGGGATCGATGCCCATTTCTCGGAGTCTTGCTTCCAAAGCTTGCGATCGCGATCGTTCTTGTTCCAGCAGCATTTCTGCCTGTTCGGCCCGCGCCTCGGCTTGCTGGATCTGTCGATCGAGTTCCACAAAACTTCTAAACGGTTCTCCAGAGGGCCCGAACATTTCGAGTCCTGTTTCTGATAATTGAAACCGCACTCCCAGTCTCGGACTTACCCAACCATCAATTTGTTCGATCGGTTCTAATTTTCCCTCAGCCCGCAACCATCCTATCAGTTCCAATTTTTCGGGATCGTACAAATAGTATTCTTCCACACCATAGCGTTCGTAAAATTGAAATTTTTGCATCATCGGAGTCAGACGATTTCCCCGCGACCAAATTTCAAATGCGACTTGTGGCGCAATATCATTTTCATACCACTGTTGATAGGAACCTCGATATCCTTTGGGGATGCCAAAAACTGCCATTACATCTGGTGCTTGAGACAGTTTGTTATTGCCTTCCACCGGATACCAAAGCAAGTCACCTGCTACAAAAACATTTGGATCATCGGCAAACAGCAATTCTAAGTTTTCTTTAATCCAAACAATTAATCGAAACTGATCCGTATTGTTTGACATCGGTTCGCCGTTATCGTCGGGGTAGATGATATTTGATTTTTCGGGAGATTGCAGTTGTGTAACCATTGCTGTTTCCCCAATTTTTTTGACAATTTGATTTTATTTCAGTCGATCGCCTGTTTCCTCTTCCAGTTCGTCAACTGCGGTTTGGATAAAGTTATCCACCAACCAGTCGCGGGTACGCGAGAAATTGCTTCTCAACTCCAGGTACTGACTGCCTAGTTTTGCCTTAAAGTCTTTGGGGAAAATCTCTTTGGCCACTAACATATTTTTCCAGCGAGTTAGCTGGCTGGCGTTGCGTTCGGGAAAGCGGTTGTACAAATAGTCGATCGCGATCGCATCTAGAATATCCGCCCCCAGGATTTCCCGGCGTTTCACCTCGTTTTCTGGCCCTGTTTGTCGCCGCTGAGTTATCTCCCCATGCTGGCAAACATTTGGTTCAATCAAGTGCTGAATCAGCCAGTTTTCTGCACGAAAAAAATCGCGATCGAATTCTAAGTAAATCGCGCCAAACAAAGCTTCACAAGTCTCAGAAAAAACTCTATTGCGATCGCTTTCTTCTGTTTCTCTCCCATTCCATACGCGCCAACTGAGTTCGTTGAATTTCAGATTTTGTGCAAAATCCGCAAGTTTTTTGGGTTCTGCTAAACGAGCTTTTAAGGTTGAGATAGCATCGGGATCTAGTTCTGGATATTCGCGGTAGAGGTAATCGGTAACAATAGCACCGAAAATCGCTCCCCCTAGGAGTGACAGGCGTTGGTACTTAACCTCTTGCCAAGCGGGAGACTCCTCCGGGCGATCGGAGTAATAGCTGGTAGAGTAACGGCAATTTAAGGCAATTTCCAGCAGTTTTGTCTGCTGAAAGCTGGAAATGTCGATCGCTGCTTTGACTGCTTCAATATCTACCTTTTTATTTTTTATTAGCTCTAATTCTTCTTCACATTTTCCCCACTTTTCCAACCAATCACCGCCCGCATCTTCCACATACAAATCCACAAAATCTACCCCGTAATTCATCCATTCATCCTGCATTTTTCTGGCTGCTTCCAGTTCTTCCCAGACTTTTTGCAAGTTATTTTCAACGGTATGTGTACCTTGTAATGTCATAGTATTTGATTTTGATGTAATTAGATTTTATTTCCAACAATTTCACCGCAATTAAATCAAATCTCAATTCAATTTAGGCAGACTTGCTAGTTATTTCACCCGATTGATTGCTGCGGTAAATGTTCCCATTGCTTAGCCTTCGTATCAAGCACCTCTTGCCTGTGTCTGGCAAACCCCTCCCGGAGACAGAAAAGGGGAGGAAAAATCTTGCTCTGTTTTCCCTTTTCCAGAATCTGTCTGGGGACTAGGCTGTTGCCCTTCTCGAAAATTG
Organism: Microcoleus sp. D3_18_C2; assembly: GCF_036702395.1. Taxonomy (NCBI): domain Bacteria; kingdom Bacillati; phylum Cyanobacteriota; class Cyanophyceae; order Oscillatoriales; family Microcoleaceae; genus Microcoleus; species Microcoleus sp. D3_18_C2. The sequence goes on from NZ_JAUBTG010000012.1 coordinate 79,370, forward strand.
TGCAATATGTGAGTTAGTCAAATTTTTTTTCACAGAGTTTGGAGCAGTCGAACTATTCTCAGCAGCAGATATGCTTGATTTACGGGAACTTGAGGTAACGACCTGCGGGCAAATTATCACTATTATATAATGCTATATTAACTAACTGATTCAGGAAATTTGCATCGTTTTTATCATAACTTAAAAATAATCCTCTGTCAATCCCCCAATCTTGAAGAGTTTGTTGCCAATTATGATATTTTTGTTCAGAGAATTCATCCGAAAGAGTTGTGACTTGAATGCAGAGGGGCTGCTGTTGGCGGCTACTAACGATCGAATCGGTTGCCATAGAAAGATCTGCAACATATCGATACAAAACAGTGCCTTGGCGATCGACTATTCGGGCTGCGATCGCACGAATCACGATATCATCACCCGGATCGAATTGGCCGGCCTTGAGTTTTTGTTTCCAGATGTAAAATTTGCGATCGTTTTCGCTCAGCCATTTAGGAAATAGATAGCTGTACCAATACCTTTCCCCCGGCGTCATTAACTCAAACGCGGCTTGCTGTTCTCTTTCCGAAGGTAGAGATTGAACTGCCAGCCAAACCTGAGAATCTCGGATAAGCTGCAGCAAAAAAGCCATCACAAATTTTTTAGCAGTTAGCGAACCGGGTTTAACATCTTTCAGCCAGCGATTGATTTCATCCAATCTTCTCGCCAAACTCGGATCTATTGGATCTGCGGCGCTAATTAGGGAGTTGAGCTTATCCTTAATCTCTTGTGCTTGCAAACGACGACCTACTGTACAGACTAAAGCAGAATTGTTGACACCTCGATTTTATTATAGAACCGCGCCAAATTTTCACCGCTGATGAGGTTGAACGCATTAGACTTGTTGCAAAATTCAGAATCGGAAATTTTTAACCGCAGATCGACGCCAATTCACCCAGATGGGTATTGGCTGTGGCAAAATGTTTATTTTTAATTGTCCTGTGCCTCCGAACTCGAAAAAGTTGCTAGCAATAATGTTAAGTCATCATCGGTGCGTTCGGAAACGCGGGGCGATCGCAAAAATGACTCTAACTGCTGTTTCGCATCTTCCTCTTCTTTCCACTCGCCAGAAAACCGAAACAAAGGCGCAAAAAACGGCTTGTGTGGCGTGCCTTCTGGGATTTTGAGAGCTAGCATTTGCAAGCCGTCGGAAAAAACGGCTAAGTGCCGCAGTTTTTCCCGGAGTACCTGAAATTGCGCTGTTTCGATCGCATTCGGCGAAATCAAAAAGATAGTTTCGTTGATGTATTCGCCGCAGGGGGGTACAGTCAGGGCGATCGCATTTCCTGCACTATCACCTGCTACCGCCGCACCGTCGCCGATTTGAGCAACGGCGATTAATTCCGGCGTAGCAACAACAGCAATTAAAGTGCAGGCTAAATCTCTCGCAGCCACTTCCCGCACTGCCGCTTCTGCTTCCACCTGCGCCCGCGCAACTTGCAGTGATGCTGTCAAGAATACCTGCCATTCATCGTCATTTTGAGGCAGCCTTTCCTGTTGCTGGCAAATCGTTTCGACAACCGCTTCCACAGCAATTTTTGCCCCAACTTCTGCGAGTGCTGCCGAGCCCGCACCGTCGGCAACCGCTGCCGCTAAAACACCGTTTGGCAAGAGACGCCAGCAGTGGGCATCTTGACAAGGCTGCGATCGTTTTTCGTGGCTCGTACCTATCACCGATGCCGCTACAACTTGCCAATTAAAGGATGAATTCTGCATTAATAACTCTTTAACTCAAAACTTCGTAAATTCACAACTATGCAAAGTCTGGACGGGTTTATTTATCCCTAATTAGGTAGGGCGATGCACACCACACTTTACTAATTTGGTAGGGCGATGTACACCACACATTACCGCTTGTCACATACTAATGACCAATGACCAATGACCAATGACCAATGACCAATGACCAATGACCAATGACTAATGACTAAACAGTTCCCCATCCGGGTGGGGGCAGTGCTACTTGTTCATCAATTTTTGAGTGAGAAACTCTCTGCATACTAGCCGACAGCCAGATGAACATCTCTCTAAAGTCTAATCCTCTCAATTTTACAGGCGTGCGCTCGACAATTTGCGCGAGACGAGGAATATTAGCACCTTCCACTCCGACTGCAAAAAATGCCACGCGCTTGTTAATTTCTTCCTCTTTAATCCGCTGTGCTGCTATTTCCACAACATCGTCGGATTCACCTTGAGGTTCGCCGTCAGTAATCATAAATACCCACGGGCGGTAGTAGGTAATGCCGTTGTTGCGGTATTCCGATTTGCGGGCCGCAATGGTATCTAATGCTAGCTGAATGCCGGCGCCCATGTGGGTTTGTCCTTGAGCTGTCAGCAGTGGCGTCTCGAACTGGTCGGCGGTAACGAAGTCTTGCACGATTTTGATTTGATTGTCAAATGAAATAATCGCGACTTCGACTCGCTTTTTAGCTAGTTCGTCTTTAATTAGGTCATTCCTAAAAATTTCCAGCCCCTCATTCAAGGCATCTATGGGTGCGCCTTGCATGGAGCCGGAGGTGTCCAGCAGGAGGACGCAGGGACAGCGCGGCTCTGGGTTTTCGGCAAATTCTACGGCTTCGTCTAGTCTCATGGTTCGGGGTTGACCTGGGAGTGGCTCGATTTCTAGGTTTGTTACTTTCTACCCTAGCAAGTAGGTGACATATTTAACTCAATCTGCCCGCTGGCGATCGCATTTTACCATTTACGTGAATCGATTTTTGATTTTTGATTGTATATTTTAGATTTTAGAATTGGATGTCTGCCGTCAAAAAAACAAAATTCTTCCTGCCTGTGGTAATATAGGCTAATAGTATTACTGCAAAATAAGGATAAATCTTATGATTGCAACAGTCACACAGCAATTAACCTTTGACCAATTCCTTGTAGAATGTCCAGAAGATGGACGTTATGAACTGGTAAATGGAGAAATAGTAGAGATGAATTCCACAAGAAATCATGATGATGTTGCTAATTTCCTGTTATTTGGCTTCAACGATGAAATCCGGCGACTAAATTTGAATTATGTAGTCAACACTACAGCCGTTATCAGAACTGTAAGTAAAGCCGGCATCGAACAAGGGCGGAGACCGGATGTCAGCGTCATCGATCGCGATTTGTGGCGATCGAACCGTTCTGCTTATGCTGCAATGCGGGAACCAATTCAACTGGCAGTGGAAGTAACATCAACAAATTGGGAGGACGATTATATAGACAAATTGGACGAATATCGGCGCCTCGGAATTCCTGAGTATTGGATTGTCGATTATTTAGCAATTGGCAGCAGGGAATTTCTGGGAAATCCCAAAATTCCAACTGTATTGGTTCACCTTTTGGATGCAGATGGCAATTATCAAAGAAGCGCGTTTAAAGGCAGCGAACGAATTGTGTCGCGGACTTTTCCAGAATTAACGCTGACAGCAGAAGAAGTGATGAATGTTTAACTTCGGTTAATCCAGCTACCCAGACTATTATCCCTAAAAAATTACTAAAAATATGAAATCTATTTCTGATAATAAACTTTCTAATCAAAAAGCTATTAGTCCTTGGAGTTACAAACCTTGGTGGTGTCAGCCTTGGTCGATTCTTTTAACTGGTACTAGCCTGATTAGCGGTAGTTGGTTTTTATTAAAAACTGTTTGGATAACGGTTTTAGTCGCGATTCCTTTATTAGCTTGGATGGGCTTTTTCTTGTTAGTTTGGCCGAGGTTGATGCTGTCTAGCGGAGTTTTGGATTCCGATGCAGATTAGGTTTTGGTGACGCGCACCTTATGTTTAGGGTAAGGTGCGCGGTCATTGGTGTGAACTTAACGTTAAACCCTCAGTCCGGCAGGGTTTGAAACAACAGCCTCAAAGCGAAAGTCCTCGCTATGAAGACTAATGAGTTCTTCAGTCCTCTTTGAGAGGACTTTCGCTATCAGACAGGGAATTCATTCCCTGGCGGACTGCCGGGTGAGCCGGAGGACTGGCGGACTAAAAGCTTCAGTTGACACTAATAGTGCGCCCTGCACACCCTACCTTTGAGTGTTTCCCAGTCTAGGCTTGCGGGTAATAGTCTTGAATTGCTTTTACTTCCATCGGGTGGGATTTGAGCGATCGAATTCCCGCTGCTGTCGCTTTGGCACCGGCTATTGTGGTAATAATCGGGATTTTGTAAGTCAAAGCTGTGCGGCGGATAAAGATTCCGTCGGCCCGGGATTCTTCGCCGGAAGGTGTGGTGATAATTAGTTGAATTTTCTCATTTTTGATCGAATCCAACAAATTCGGCCGCCCTTCGTGCAGTTTCAATTCCAAATCTACCTCTAAACCTTGCTCTCGCAAAACTTTGCGTGTCCCGTGAGTTGCGACTACTCGGAAACCCAATTCTAAGAATTCCTTGACAACGGGTACAACTGCTAGTTTGTCCCGATCGCGCATCGAAACCAACACGGTTCCAAACAGCGGCATCATTTGTCCAGCACCTAATTGAGCTTTGGCAAATGCTTTACCAAAATCGGTGTCAATTCCCATGACTTCGCCGGTCGATCGCATTTCTGGCCCTAACAAGGTATCAGTTCCTGGGAACTTAGCAAAGGGCAATACAGCTTCTTTTACCGAAACATGAGTGGGTATAATCTCTTCAGTAAAACCCAAAGCTTCTAGAGTTTTGCCAGACATGACTCGCGAGGCCATTTTTGCTAAGGGAACTCCGATCGCCTTGGAGACAAAAGGCACTGTTCGAGAAGCGCGCGGGTTAGCTTCCAAAATGAAAACTTCTTCCCCTTGAACGGCAAATTGAATATTCATCAACCCGATTACTTTCAGGGATTTTGCTAATTCTACAGTCCAGCGACGGATTGTTACCAAAGCTGCATCAGAAAGTGTTTGGTAAGGGATAGAACAAGCAGAGTCGCCGGAGTGGATTCCCGCTTCCTCAATGTGCTCCATAATACCGCCGATCGTCACATTGCCAGTAACATCGGCGATCGCATCGACATCAACCTCGATCGCATTCTCCAAAAACTTATCAATTAAAATCGGATGATCGGGTTCTACCAGCACGGCATAGGTCATGTAACGTTCCAATTCCGTATCGGAATAAACAATTTCCATGGCTCGGCCGCCTAATACGTAACTCGGTCGCACCACTACCGGATAACCTATGCGTTGAGCTACTATTAAAGCATCCTCAAAACTACGGGCCAAACCGTTAGCAGCTTGCTGAATATCCAACTCGCGCAGAATCTTTTCAAATCGCTCCCTGTCTTCAGCAGTATCAATGGAATCCGGCGAAGTACCCCAAATTTTTGTTTGTACATCGGGGTGATTTTCGAGGGCTTTTTGTAAAGGAAGCGCTAATTTCAGTGGGGTTTGTCCGCCAAACTGAATAATTATTCCCTCTGGATTTTCGGCTTCGATGATGTTGAGAACATCTTCTTTTGTTAGCGGTTCAAAATACAGGCGATCGCTCGTATCGTAATCCGTCGAAACCGTTTCCGGGTTCGAGTTGACCATAATTGTCTCAAAGCCATCTTCTCCTAGGGAATAGGAAGCGTGACAACAGCAGTAATCAAACTCAATTCCCTGTCCGATCCGGTTGGGCCCGCCACCTAAAATCATCACTTTTCGCTTGGTAGAAGGCAAAACTTCCGACTCCGGCGCGAGACTGTGGCCCACAGGCGAAACTTTCTTTTCTTCATCGCCCAATTCCCAAATAGCCGCACCCGCTTCGTAGGTGGAATAATAATACGGTGTAAACGCTTCAAATTCAGCGGCACAGGTATCGACTGTTTTGTAAATCGGAATGACGCCTAACTGTTTGCGGTAAGCGCGAACTTGATCTTCCGATGTTTTGGTGGCGTAAGCAATTTGGCGATCGCTAAAACCCAACTGCTTTACTTCAAACATTGTCTCTTTTGTCAACTGTTCCAACCGCGTTCGTTTCAAGAACTTCTCAGTTTCCAGCAATTCCTGCATTTTATCCAAAAACCAAGGATCGATTCCTGTAAACTCGAAGATATCTTCCACCGACATTCCCATCATCATCGCGTGGCGAACTGTAAAAATGCGATCGGGATTTGGCGTCCGCAATCCGGCGCGAATTTGTTCCAAACTCGGCAACTTTTCCGGTTTGTCGCAGCCGAAACCCGCGCGGCCTGTTTCCAATCCCCGCAGGGCTTTTTGGAAGGATTCGTTGAAGCTGCGCCCGATCGCCATTACCTCCCCAACTGACTTCATTTGCGTTGTCAGAGTCGGTTCGGAACCGGGGAACTTTTCAAAGGCAAATCGGGGAATCTTCGTCACCACGTAGTCAATTGTCGGCTCAAAAGACGCCGGAGTTTTCTTGGTGATATCGTTGGAAATTTCGTCTAGGCTGTAACCTACCGCTAATTTTGCCGCCATTTTGGCAATAGGGAAACCAGTTGCTTTCGAGGCCAAGGCGGAGGAACGGGAAACCCTAGGGTTCATTTCAATAACGATGAAATCTCCGTTGACTGGATTGACGGCAAATTGAATGTTGGAACCGCCGGTTTCAACTCCGATTTCGCGAATAATTTTCACCGAAGCATCTCGCAGGCGCTGATATTCTTTGTCTGTGAGAGTTTGCGCCGGGGCGACGGTGATCGAATCGCCGGTGTGGACGCCCATCGGGTCGAGATTCTCGATCGAACAAATAATCACTACATTATCTGCCAAATCTCGCATTACTTCGAGTTCGTACTCTTTCCAACCAATCAAAGATTGTTCGATCAAAATTTGGGATACTGGACTGGCATCAATCCCGCCTTGTGCCATTTCTTCAAACTCTTCTTGATTGTAAGAAATGCCGCCTCCCGTGCCGCCCATTGTAAAAGCAGGACGAATAATTAACGGATAACTGCCGATTTGGTGACCAATGGCTTTGGCTTCGTCGAGAGTGTTGGCAATTCCCGAAGGGCAAACGGCGACACCAATTCGCGCCATCGCTTCCTTAAATAATAGCCGATCTTCTGCCATTTCAATTGCTGGCAATTTAGCACCAATCAACTCGACGTTGTATTTTTCTAAAACGCCATTTTTAGCGACGGCAACTGCTAAATTTAGCGCCGTTTGACCGCCCATAGTCGGTAAAATTGCTTGAGGTCTTTCTTTAGCGATGATTTGTTCGAGGATGGCCGGCGTTAGAGGTTCGATGTAAATGCGATCGGCAGTTTCCGGATCGGTCATAATCGTTGCCGGGTTGGAATTCACCAACACTACTTCAAAACCTTCTTCTCGCAAAGCTTTGCAAGCTTGTGTCCCTGAATAGTCAAATTCGCACGCTTGACCGATAACAATTGGGCCGGAACCAATGAGAAGAATCTTTTTTAAGTCTTGACGACGGGGCATAGGTTCGTAATTAGTAATTGGACAAGGTTGAGGATTAATTTGATATTTTGCATCAGTCTTAGAAACAGGCTTTCTAAGCTGTTCCCCCAAAAGCTTACTCAAAAAAGTGCAAGTTTTGTTGTTAATTTGAAATTGTGCACCATTCTCAGCCTTTTGGAAGCAGAACCTAGCAACTCCGGCCCACAGACACCCCCAGCTAACCAGAAATATTGATGAGAAAAGGGTGCAGTCGATCGGTAAATCAAGACTATTTTAAGTGTTGCGGTCAAATCGTGTTCTAAAATACACAATCCATTTATTCCGCCAGATTAATCATTGTAGGGACACTCCAAGAAGCCATTGGTGTCAACTTAACGTCAAACCCAATCACAGACTGTTGTTTGAGTATTAAATCTAGATCCCCCCTAGCCAACCCCTACTCCCCTTAAGAAGGGGGGGACAAGAGTCTTCTCAAAGTCAACCCCTACTCCCCAACAATCAGGGGGATTTAGGGGGATCTAGACTTAGCTAAAACCTAGATTTATCAATGGTTTCAGGCGATTGTTGACACAACGAAAGACACGGTTTCCCTACCGTATTTCACCCTATTTTTAGGCTTTGCGCGATCGGCGAATGAGTACGCTTATAACTTGTCCCGGCTGTGCGCCTCGCTGGGGCGGACTCCAATCCCCGACGGCGGCAAATCCCAGTCGGTACAAGGTGTGGATGGTTTCTAACACGGCGGCGCGGGAACCGACAACCGTTATCCGCACGACTTCCTGTTCGGATACTGCTGAGTCGTCATTTGGACGCGCGGAAAAGTTATCGTCAGGCACGAATTCCTGTGACATAATATGATCTCCTGGTTTTTGGTTTTCTAGGAAAACCCAAAAACCCAGCCGCCCCGCACGTTAACACAGAGCAGGGCGGCTACAGAGAATGTTAGAATTCTCAATCAGCCTCCATACTGCTTACTCAGTTTGGCGGTAGCTGTCCATTGCTGCTGGTAACAGCTTTGGGCAGTGCAACTAGATTTTTGGGCGACGCGGGCCGCTTCCTCTGCAAGCAAAGCAACCTTAATTTCACAGCGTAGCCGCAGATGGGGGCCGCCGTCAATCGATTGCGCGATTTTAGATTTTAGATTTTAGATTGGGGTTTTCCTGCAACAACTTTATCGATTTTAGATTTTAGATTGAGATTTTCCTGCAACAACTCTCCGGTCTCTCCCACCCTCCCCTTTTCCCACTCTCCCCCTCTCCCACTCTCTCCTTCTCCCAGTCTCTCCCCCTCCCTCAATCCAACCTACTAAATGAGGGAATGCGCCGAGGAAGAGGTAAAATATGGAATCGTTCCAAAAGCTTAAAATCAAAAATCTAAAATACAGATATGCCTAGAACACAAGTGCGAATATTCCGTGCACCTGCTGCTTGAGGGCAGCCACATCAATTTTAGATTTTAGATTTTAAATTGTCCTCCAACAACTCTCCCCATCTCCTATGCCTAGAACTCCCAGCGAATATTCCGTGCACCTGCTGCTTGAGGGCGGGCACCGCGAAGAAGTGCGTTTCGCAACCCTGCAAGATTTTCAAAAATGGTACAGCAGTACGCTGGTGCCGAAACAAGATTCAAGAGAATTTCTTAACGTCCCGATTAAAAATATTCAAGGCGAATACATGGTAGTTCGGCCTACCAGTGTTCTCGCAATTCGCGTAGAACCGATATTTACTTCTAGCGTCGAACGATACGATGAATAAGGAAAATAATCAATTCAGTAGGGAAGATTGGAAATTGAGCAAGATTTTTCGCTATCAGCTATTAGCGATCGCCTGTTGCGTTTTGGCGATCGCTTTTTCGGTGCCCGCCGTTGCAGTTCCATCGCTGCAACCAATGAGTGTAAATCAATTACAAGCGAGTGAGTTGGAGTCGATCGCCTTTGACGCTCAAATCTGGGGCGAAAATGGCAAACCGGGCGATAAAGAATTGCTGTTAAGGTCGATCGACCACAGCCTCCGCTATCTCAATACATCAGCCGCCGCCAGCGCTTACAGCCGCTATCCAGTCGCAGGAGTTACGCGCGATCGAGTCCGCCGTTCCCTCGATCGATTCCGCCAATTAGTTGTCAGTTCCACAACCCCAGCACAACTTCAGGAATCTGTCAAGCGCGAATTTGTATTTTACAAATCCACGGGCAAAGACGGCAAAGGAACAGTAGCATTTACAGGTTATTTCGAGCCGACTTACGCAGCCTCTCGCACGCCGAATTCCGAATACCGTTATCCCCTGTACCGGATGCCGCCAAACATGGCCTCTTGGCCGAAACCTCACCCGACAAGATTGCAATTAGAAGGCGCAGATGCTTTGCAGGGAAGTAAAGGATTGCTGCGAGGATTAGAATTAGTTTGGTTGCGCGATCGATTCCAAGCATTTCTCGTGCACGTCCAAGGTTCTGCGAGATTGCAGCTAACAGATGGTAGCGAGATGACCGTCGGTTTTGCAGGCAAAACCAGTCACAGTTATACAGGAGTTGGACGAGAATTAGTTAAAGACGGAAAGTTTACTTTAGAAGAGTTAACTTTGCCGAAACTAAGGGAATATTTTACCAACTTTCCCGCAGATATGAACAAATATTTGCCAAAAAATGAAAGCTTTGTATTCTTCCGGGATAGTAATGGAGCTCCAGCCACAGGAAGCATTGGAGTGCCAGTAACTGCCGAAAGGTCGATCGCCACCGACAAAGCCTTAATGCCCCCCGGCGCACTAGCATTAATTAGTACAAAACTCCCTTATCCGAATGCGGCAGGACAACTCGAACAAAATGCCGTGAATCGGTACGTTTTGGATCAAGATACTGGCGGTGCAATCAAAGGTGCGGGGAGAGTTGACGTATTTATGGGAACGGGGGATTTAGCGGGCGATAGGGCCGGTTATATCAACTCAACAGGAGAACTGTATTATCCGCTTTTAAAGTAGGAACAAAGCGAGTGGCCAGAAACCGGGTTTTTACAAAAAATATTCGCGATAATCCGCAGATTAGGAAAAAACCCGGTTTCTTCGATATTCACTCTATCTAGGTATTTGGTAATATGGGTTAGTTGGTTGGGTAGGGGCGGGTTTATCAATATTTGGGATGGGAATTATAGATTGTGGGCGAACCCGCCCCTACGGTATTTGATAATAAAATAATACATCTAAAATAGCAAAATTGGTAGGGCGGGTTAGCCGAAATTTATATCATCAAATAGCATAATTCATCAACCCGCACCCACCCATCCCAGATACTCAAACACCCGCCCCTTTCCCATCGCAGATACCGACAAACCTGTCCGCATTCGTATAAAATAGAAACAACCCAACCCATCCCCACAAATGCTAAACAAAATTTGGCAATTCCTCAAACGACTCATCCAGCGCCTATTAGGAACCGCACCCCCACCACCGCCGCCACCACCTGCGCCCCGCCCCACCCAAACTGACGCGGAATACGAGTCGAAATTCATGGAAATCCTGGAAGGGGTGAATGTCGGTTGGAGTCGAGGAGATGTAGCGGGATTCTTAATCGCAAAACGCCTTAAAGATGGTGAATTGGCTGCTTGGCTGCGACGGTTTGGGACTCGATTGTTAGAGGGGGAAAACCTGCAGGGCGGGCACGGGGGCACCGCCCCTACGGATGCGGTGGCATCGCTTCAGGAATTGGCGCAGCGGCTGGTTTTGTTAGGTAGAATTGGCAGCGGGGAATTGTCAGAGGTGGCGAGGAGAATTGGGCGGGAGATATTGACACGGTTTCCGCTGCCGGAGGTTGAGGAGGAGGAGACAAAGGGGATGGTAATTGAGGCGGTGTTTGTTGGGGATGGTTTGGGTTTTTCTGGGGAAGGGAACCGCAGAGGCGCTGAGGCTGCGGAGGCAGAATCGGAAGTTAATGTAGAGGCGAAAGCGTGGTGCGATCGAGGGAATGAGCAGTATAATTTAGGAAGATTTGAAGATGCGATCGCATCTTATACCCAGGCAATTGCTCTCCAACCAGACTATCACGATGCTTTGCACAACCGAGAGGTAGCGCAACGTAAGTTAGGCGAAATTAAATAGGCGAACTCGCTGGTATCCATAATTTTTGCTAGGAATTGCGATCGGTATGATAGTATTAATAATTAACCCATTTTTTGTCGCTAAGTATTATAGACTAAAATAGGAGTTGGAGGATTTAAATTATCACTACAAACTTACTTGGTAATGTGTACAGTCCGCACCTTAAAATATGTTTATCCTATGAGGATTAATCCCAAATCCTTGCATCCAAAACTCAAATCGAATGACACAAGTAATCGGCATTGACTTAGGCGGAACCGCAATTAAACTCGGCAGATTTAGCGAAGACGGCATTTGTCACCAATCCTTAACTGTTCCAACTCCTCAACCGGCAACGCCAGAAGCCGTTTTAGCTGCGATGACCGATCCTATTTTACAACTGAATCCGGTGGAAAATGCTGTAAGTGCGATCGGCATCGGCACTCCAGGCCCTGCAGACGCCGCCGGCCGCATAGCCAGAGTAGCAATTAACCTCAAAAACTGGCATAACGTCCCCCTCGCTGACTGGTTGGAAGCTAAAACCGGACTGCCGACAATATTAGCAAATGATGCCAACTGTGCCGGATTGGGAGAAGCTTGGTTGGGCGCAGGAAGGCACTTTAAAGACCTAATTTTAATAACTTTAGGTACAGGAGTCGGCGGTGCAGTTATCCTAGACGGCAAACTATTTGTAGGTCATCAAGGCGCGGCCGGAGAACTAGGATTGATTACTATAAATCCCGACGGCCCGGAGTGCAACAGCGGCAATCGCGGTTCTTTAGAACAGTACGTTTCGGTGCAAGCAATTCGCCGCGAAACGGGTTTGGAACCGCTAGAATTAGCAAATCTAGCTAAGTCGGAAGATGCCAAAGCTTTAGAATTTTGGCAAAATTACGGGCGCTATCTGGGTATCGGTTTGGCAAGTCTCATTTATATTTTGACGCCGGAAGCTATTATTATCGGCGGTGGAATTAGTGCAGGTGCAGAATTTTTCTTGCCGAAGGTTCGACAAGAAATTGAGCAACGTGTACTGCCGAGTTCTCGCGAGGATTTACAGTTATTGGTGGCTGAATTGGGCAATCAAGCAGGCATTGTAGGGGCAGCAAAATTAGCTTGGCAGCTTGTTCAATAGTTAAAATTTCAAAAAGCAGCGCAGTTTATTGCGCTTTTTTCATATCTAAACTTAGGGTGCAACCTAAGCACCTTACCCCAAAAAAAAATAAAATGAATGTTAGGATTTACTAAAAATAGTCTTCCTTCCTCCTTCATTGTTCATACTTATAACTAATGACTAATGACTAATGACTAATGACTAATGACTAACAACTAACGACTAATGACTAATGACTAACAACTAATGACTAATGACTGCTTCATGGCAGAGATTGTCCAGTGGTATTTTTAATGTATTCCTGAATTTCTTGATAAGTTTCCGGGTTGTTTTGGCGCAGGATAATAATATTAGTTGCGCTGTCCGGCAGGCAAAAGCTTAGCCGACCGTTCTGTTCGCAAGCAAAAGAGCTAATTCGACTCATATCGATCGCAAATTCTTTGCGGTCATAATGAATTTTAATCCACGAACCTCTCGAATTGCGATCGATGGTTTTTTTGAGGTAATCGAGAACTTGCTTGTAAGCCTCAGAATTGCCTTGGGGATTGAGGATAATCGGCTGACTGCTATTAGGCAGCCAAAAGGTGAGACGCTTGTTATCCAGTTCGCTAGAAAAAGCACTAATAGTGTCAAGGTCAATTATGTATGTACTTTTCTCATAAGTAATTTTGCTCCAATAAGCCACAAAGCCTCCTCAAACCTGTGTTTCCTGGTATTTTAGGATAGTTTGACAACTCATACCATTTTAGATTTTAGATTTTAGATTTTAGATTGGGCATGACTGATGACTATCGGGGTTGGGAAGTTGCCTAAAGTTACATTTTTTTTTACTGGTATCACCATTGAAATCCAAGCTAAAAAGTTAAGTAAAAATATCAGCATTTTTACCCAATACGCTTGGGTTAAAACTATTTATTCCGGGCGAGATCCCCCTAAATCCCCCTTCCCAAGGGGGACGCAAGAGTAAGTTCTTGTCCCACCCCCTACTCCCCTTTGTAGGGGCGGTGCCCCTGTGCCCGCCCTAGGCGCCAGGGGATCGAGCTTAACTGAACCGTATTGCATTTTTACCTTCTGCCTTCTCCCTTGTGGTACTAGCCCCCCAGCCCTAGCATAGGGGTTGGGGGGGAGGTTTTTCACTCGTTGAGAATGCTGCCCGATATCTAGTCCGATAAGTGCAACCCCTATCAAATCCTATTGGTCTGTTGGGCGGGTTTTGTAATGTCGATTGCCGGGGCGATTTGAATATTGTGTACTCTGAACCGCCCCTACAGACATCTAATATATCAGAACTAATCGATCGCACATGATATGAGATCAGTTTGCTGCAACTTTCTCGGCCACCAAGTCGCGATCCTCATCTTCTAAAACATCCTGCTTTCCCTGGATGCTAGCGGCCTGGATAAACCCTTGAAACAAGGGGTGGGGGGCGCTAGGTCGAGATTGGAATTCGGGGTGAAATTGGCAGGCTATGAAAAAGGGATGGTTGGGAAATTCGATCATTTCTACCAAGCGGCCGTCTGGAGATGTACCGGAGACTGCATAACCTGATTCTAAGAAAAGATTGCGGTAGGCGTTGTTAAATTCGTACCGATGGCGGTGCCGCTCGTAAATCACTTCTTTCTGATAAAGTTTGAAAGCTAGCGTGTCTGGGTTGACACGGCACGGATACAAACCCAGTCGCATTGTACCGCCCAAATCGACTACATCTTGCTGTTCTGGCAATAAATTAATTACCGGATTCGCTGTATCTGGGTTAAATTCAGCGCTGTTGGCATCCTCTAGTTGAGCGATGTTGCGCGCCCATTCAATCACAGCACACTGCATCCCCAAACACAATCCCAAAAATGGAATTTTGTGGTGTTTAGCATATTCGATCGCCGCTATTTTGCCGTCAACTCCCCGAACCCCAAAACCTCCGGGTACAAGAATGCCGTTGATACCTTTGAGATAATTATCGAGGTTTCCCGATTCTAAATCTTCTGAGTTAATCCAGTGTAAATTCAGGTCGCAGCCGATCGCAATTGCCGCGTGCCGCAAAGCTTCGACCACCGAAAGATAAGCATCGTTCAACCGCACGTATTTGCCAACTAAAGCAATATCAATTTTGTGATTGGGACTGTAAAGCCTGTTGACTAAAGTTTGCCACTGATGCAAATCTGGCTGGCGATGTTCGAGTTGCAGCAAATTGAGCGTTTGTTCCGCCAAACCTTCCTGTTCCATCATCAGCGGCACTTCGTAGATACTTTTAGCATCTTGAGCGGTGATGACACATTCTTCGGGGACGTTGCAGAATTCCGACAATTTCTGTTTCATGCCCAAAGACAGCGGGCGATCGCACCGACAGACTAAAATATCTGGTTGAATGCCGATCGACCGCAATTCCTTCACCGAATGCTGAGTCGGTTTAGTTTTCATCTCCCCAGCCGAAGGAATCCAAGGTATCAGCGTGACGTGCATATACACAACATTTTGCCGACCGACATCCTTGCGAAACTGGCGAATTGCCTCCAAAAACGGCAAAGATTCAATATCTCCCACCGTTCCGCCGATTTCCGTAATCACCACATCGGGATTGGTATTTTTTGCTACCCGGTGAATTCGATCTTTAATCTCGTTAGTAATGTGCGGAATCACCTGCACCGTGCTCCCCTGATACTCACCGCGGCGTTCTTTGTTAATCACCGCTTGATAAATGGAACCCGTGGTGACGCTATTGAGGCGAGACATGGAAGTGTCGGTAAAACGCTCGTAGTGCCCCAAATCCAAGTCAGTTTCCGCACCATCTTGCGTGACAAAGACTTCTCCGTGCTGAAACGGGCTCAGAGTGCCGGGGTCAACGTTAATATAGGGGTCTAGCTTCAAAATCGAGACTGAATAGTCCCGCGACTTTAATAGGCGGCCCAAGGAAGCACCGACAATTCCCTTGCCGATGCTGGAAACCACGCCACCAGTCACAAACACAAATTTGCTCATAGGATTTTCGACTTTAGATGTTTCAATGTCAGGTCAGACTCAAATGTGACATAGTTGACACTCCCGGTGCTAAAGCAGCGGGGATTCTTTGTTCGTAGACTCAACTTGCTTGCGACAGGATTTCTCCAGCCAAAGTAGAGGTCGAATCTCCCAAAGCGTTCGGGTCTTTGACCCAAGTTCCGGTATGCCCTACCGTACTCAAGGCTAATTTCAGGATATTAATCGCAGCATTCCAATCCCTATCCATAACGAACCCGCATTCACAAACATGGGTTCTTACGGATAGGGTTTTTTTTACGATTGCACCGCAGTTAGAACATTTTTGCGAAGTATATGCTGGATTGACGGCAACCGTCACCCGGTCAAATTTTACTCCAAAATACTCCAGCCACTTCCTGAATAGATACCAACCCGCATCATTGATCGATTTGGCGAGACAGTGATTCTTTACTAAGTTTTTAATCCTCAAATCTTCGTAGGCGACCAAATCGTTAGATCGGATTACGCAACGCGCCAGTCTCTTAGCGTGTTCTTCACGTTGCCTACTTATTTTGAGGTGTACTCTTCCTAATCGATTAATTGCTTTCTTGCGGTTGGCAGAGCCTTTCTTTTTACGAGAAACGCGGCGCTGTCGAAACTTTAACCGTTTCTCAGTGGTTCGATAAAACTGGGGGTTTGGTTCAGAGTGACCGTTAGAGTCTGTATAAAACTCTTTGAGCCCTACGTCCAAACCGAGTGTTTTACCAGTCGGCGTCGTATCTACTTCGTTTTCAGCACCGATCAAAAACTGAACGTAGTAACCGTCAGCGCGACGGATCAAGCGTACCCGTTTTATTTGATCGAGCTGGTAGAAGTTTAGATCCCACGTTCCTTTTAGTTTGAGCTTACCAATTCCTTTCTTGTCAGTGAAAGTGATTTGCTTGCGGGTTTCTGAAAGTTTCCAGCCGCTCACTTTATATTCAACTGAGCGACAGTTTTTCTTAAAAGTCGGATAACCTTTCTTTCCGGGAAGAGCTTTCTTGCAGTTGTCGTAAAACCGAGCAATTGCAGAATAAGCTCTCTCGACTGACGCTTGGCAAGCACTAGAATTCAAGGTTTTGACGAAAGGAAACTCTTCTCTGAGCGCAGTGCTGTGCCGATACAAGTCTTTTTGCCCAACACCTCGGTTATCCATCCAGAAACGGATGCACTTATTCCGAACGAACTGAGCAGTCCTAATTGCCTCGTCTATTGCTGCGTACTGATTTGGTTTTCCTTTCGCCTTGAATTCTAGAACGAACATCTTACGTGGAAAATCGCTACGCTAAGATACTAACACTAAGCCGTTCTAAAAGGATGGGGCTTTAGACCCAAGTTTTTGGTAATCCATAAGGGCAACCACGGGGGATTGCCCCCTACACCCATTTGACCAAATTATTGACGATTGTTATGTGCTTGCAACCAAGTTGTCAAATCTGACAAACTGGCAAAGTCTAATAGTGCCTCTCCTAGATTCTCTAATTGCTGAGCGGATAACTGAGCTATGCTGGTTTTGAACTCCGGCGACAGCACGCCGACACTGCGCTCCAACTGACGAACAATTAATGTCATATTTCCTTGTTTGATGCCTTGTTCGATGCCTTGTTCGATGCCTTGTTCAATGCCTTGTTCGATGCCTTGTTCGATGCCTTGTTCGATGCCTTGTCTGATTCCTTGTTCTATCCCGATTCTGGTAGCTTTGGTAATTGCACCGCGCTGGTCTTGAATAAAAATTTCTCGCCTTTCTAAATCCTCCAATTCATCAGGATCGAGATTTGCTTCATTGGCAATTGTAAAAGCTTTGCGGAGTTCCGGTACATTTCCCAACTCTTCCGGCACAGACCTTAACGTGCGAGCGGTTTTCATGAAATATATCCACTTGTCAGTCAGAGTCTCTAATTCTGCTAAAGTCTTGTCAAATTTGGGCAACTCAACAAAGACAAATTCTAATTCATCCGCCAAATACTCGACTAAGTTGTTTTTTTCTTTGATACAAAACCGCGAAATTACTGTTTCCAGATGCTCAAACATTTGGAAATCTGTAATCGTCAAGGCAATCACGGGATTTAACAGGTTGTAGTTTTCTCCGCTTTTTAATTGCACTGAGTAAGCTTTGGTAGCATTGTATAAAATCCGTTTCTCAAAGGATTCTACATTCAATACCTGCATTTCAACGATCGCAGTTTTGCTGCCACCAATTTTTGCTTTAACATCCAAGTAAGTATCTTTGACTCCTTTGATTTTGGGCGCTAAATAAGGGTCAAGAATTTCTAAATCTTCGATAACTGGCTGCGCTTCGTAGAGGATGGCATTTAAGAAGCTAATCAAAATGTCTTTGCTGTCAGCCGAGCCGAAGATTTTTTTAAATGCAAAGTCGGTTTTGGGGTTAATAAAATTCATGGCTTTTTCAATTTATTAGAGATTGAGAGGTTGAGGTTAGAGTTATTTAATTATTTAACTATCATACAATCTTCTAGGTTGGGTTCGCGGACGATCGCCCCAACCGACTTCACCCAAATACGGATGCAAGCCCACAGCAGTCTAGACAAAAGTTCCACTCCCCCATGAGCGCCTGTAGAGTTAATCTAAAATCTAAAATCTAAAATCAGCCCTACGCGCTCAGTCATTTTTCCCAAAAAGCTAACTGAGGAACGTTTCGGCAATGGTAAAGTCATGGTAAACAAAGCACCTCAAGTCTGCTAAAAAAAAACAGCTATGAAGTTTGTCTGCGTTCTATCCCCTCAACGGTTGCTTTGTACTGGTATCGCATTGCTCGCAGCCATCGAGTGTGGCGTGTGGCTCGCTCCCAATGGGGCGCGGGCAAATGCTCTTGGGGAAAATTATTCGTCTGTGTCGCCGAAAATCCTCGCTAGTAACGATGTTAATTGCAATGGCGGACGATCGCCCGAAACTCCCTGTCCAGTCGGCGGTTTGTTCGTCAAAACTCCCAACACGACGCCAGAACAAGTCTTTCCTCTGAAACAGACTGAAGTTAAAGCCAAAATAGCTGGCAATATCTCCCGCGTCGAAGTTGTTCAGAAGTTTGAAAATCCTTTTCCCGAATCTATAGAAGCTGTTTATGTATTTCCTTTGCCCGACGAAGCAGCGGTGGACGATATGGAAATTAAAATAGGCTCACGAACTATTAAAGCTGATATCAAACGCCGGGAGGAAGCTTTGGAAATGTACGAACAAGCCAGAAAGCAAGGCCGGAGTGCAGGTTTGTTGGAACAAGAACGATCCAATATTTTTACTCAGTCTCTGGCTAATATCAAACCGGGAGAAAAAATTGAAGTTACGATTCGCTACACCGAAAGTCTCAAATTTGTCGGCGGCGATTACGAATTTGTGTTTCCAATGGTGGTAGGGCCTCGCTATATTTCGGGAAATTCGACCGATGCCGATCGCATTAACCCGCCTGTTTTGCCTCCGGGAGCGCGATCGGGTCACAATATCGCTGTTTCGGTAGAAATAGATGCTGGAGTTGCGATCGGCGATGTCCGCTCTACTTCCCATCAAATTACAACTGACCGCAGGGGAAATATTGTGCAAGTCCAATTAGCCAATTCTGACACAATTCCCAATAAAGATTTAATTTTGCGCTATCGAGTGGCGGGCGAAAATACGCGCGCAACTGTCTTGACTCAATCCGACCAGCGGGGCGGTCATTTTGCTACTTATTTAATTCCGGCATTAAATTACAAAAATAATGAAATTGTACCTAAAGATGTCGTGTTTCTGATGGATACTTCCGGTTCTCAAAAGGGCGAGCCACTAGCAAAATCTAAGGAGTTGATGCGCCGCTTTATTCAAGGGTTGAATTCCAACGATACTTTTACTATTATTGATTTTGCCAACACTACGCAAGCGCTTTCAACTACTCCTTTAGCGAATACGGCAGAAAATCGACAAAGCGCAATTAATTATATCGAAAAGTTGCAGGCTAACGGTGGCAGTGAACTGCTTAACGGCCTTCAAGCAGTGATGAATTTTCCGGCGGCGGCTACGGGAAGGCTGCGGAGTATTGTATTAATTACGGATGGTTACATTGGTAATGAAAATGAAGTGCTGGCTCTGGTTCAGCAGAGTCTGAAACCAGGAAATCGACTTTATAGTTTTGGTGTTGGCGGTTCGGTGAATCGGTTTTTGCTCAACCGTTTGGCGGAAGTGGGAAGAGGCACTTCTCAAGTAATTCGTCAAGATGAACCGTCGGCAGAAGCGACAGAAAAGTTTTTTCGTGAAATTAATCGTCCGGTATTGACTAATATTCAAATTAGTTGGGAAGGAGTGGGGGAAAAACCGGAGATTTATCCGATCGCGCCCCCAGACTTGTTTGCGAGTGGGCCACTGGTTTTGTTTGGCAAAAAGGCCGATCGAACTAACGGCCAACTTCGCATCCGCGGCACTCTGGCGGGCGGCAAAGCTTACGAGCAAGTTTTACCGGTTAATTTTGCTCAATCCGGCGGGCGGCAGCGAGAGTCTACTTCCGTCGCAGCAACCGCTACGGATTTTGGCAATCCGGCGGTAGCTCAACTTTGGGGGCGATCGCGCATTAAAGATTTAATGAATCAAATGTTTGGTGGCGAGACTAAATCTCTGGTGGAAGCTGTGACTAATACTGCTCTGACTTATCGCTTGCTGTCGGAATACACGGCTTTTGTGGCTGTGAGCGAAGAAGTGCGAGTGGAACCAGATGGATCTCGTCGCCGCGTGCAAGTGCCTGTAGAATTGCCGCAGGGTGTCAGCTACGAGGGTATTTTCGAGTCGGGAGGGGAAGAGCCAACTAGGGGCGGCACTCGCAGCGTTACCTCGACTCGCAACTCGGCACCGGTGAGTCCAGCTCCTGCTATGGCGCCGCAGCAAGGTTACGGTGAGTTGCAACGCCCGAAGCCTTTGGCTTCTCGCCTCCAAGTAGTTAGCGTCGAAGGGTTGGATGCCGGGGCGATCGCGGCTTTGAGTCAATACCTGCAATCTGTTAATCTCCCGGCGGGGGTTAGCGGTGAAACGGTGTGGAAGTTATTGGTACAAGACGGCCGCGTTGCCCGATTGGCGCTCGACACTAAAACCTCGACGCTGCAAGCAACAGACGCCGTAGAAACTCTCAAGAGGGCCTTGAGTTCCTGGCAACCTCCTGCAGGATTCAAGGGCACGCTGCGCCTGAAGTTGCGAATTACAGGCGATCGTTAAGGAATGACTATCTATGTCAAGAAACATTAATTTTTAATTCAAAAATACCGAAACTGGGATCGCTACCGCGAGGAAGATATAAAATCTTTATTAAGAGATTGCCTTTAAACAGAAAGTGATGTTAATGAAATTTATACCGTTTGAGGCAAACGCTAAAACAGTTTCCTTTCTGAAACAGTTTCCTTTCTGAAACAACCTTAACAGTAAAGATTTCTGGATCGAAACCCCCCAATCATAGAAGGTATGATGCCCTATGGAAGTTAGCGAACTGCTCAACAATTACGAAAAAGGAGAAAGAGACTTTACTGGAGCCGACCTCAGCGGGAAAGACCTCAGCGGAGCAATCTTAATCGGAGTCAACCTTTCGCGAGCTAATCTTTCCGGGGCGAACCTCAGTAGGGCGTTTCTCACCAAAGCAACACTCAAAGATGCACAGATGCACAGAACAAATCTGAGTTTTGCCAAAATGGGTGAAACCCAACTCTCTGGTGCAGATTTGACAAAAGCTAATTTGAGTGGAGCTTTTTTGGTAAAAGCAAAAATGCCCAAGGTAAAGTTAAGCGGCGCAACTTTAACTGGCGCAAACCTGCGGGGTGCTGTGTTGTGGAATGCCAATTTGTGCAGCGCCGACTTGCAATTAGTTAACTTGCTGGGCGCGAATCTGACGGGAGCTAATTTTAAGTGGGCCAACCTTTACGGTGCAAGGCTCAATAGTGCAAAACTTTTTGGAGCTCAATTAACCGGAGTCAGTCTGCGACGAGCGCAGTTGACAGGGGTGAATCTTTGCGGTGTAGATTTGAGCGGCGTCAACGTGAGCGAAGCTAAACTCATGGGAGCTAATTTGGAAGGCTCGAATTTGGCGGGGGCGAATTTCAGCGCGGCTCAGTTGCGTGGGGTGAAGTTGGCGGGTGCAAACTTAACCGGGGCTAAGTTGAGGGGAAGTTGTTTGAGAGGGGCAAATCTGAATTGGGCAAAGTTGTCTCAAGCAGATTTGATGGCGGCAGATTTGAGCGAGGCGACGTTAATAGGAACTAATTTAGATAATGCTTTGTTGACGGGAGCTATTTTGCCGGAATCTACTAGGCGCTATTTTTCCTTAGCTGGGGCTGGCAGAGTCAATTCTTGGGAAGTTAATGAGATTAACGGTTGATTGTTGACTGTTGACTGTTGACTGTTGACAATTCCCGCATCCAGGATACCCGCCACGTGATTCATCTGTCCAGAAATAAAAAACCTGTATCCGATAAAGGATCCCCCGAATTTATCTCGCGCAAGTCAATGCTAAAATCGAAAATCGAAAATCTAAAATCTAAAATCTAAAATCGATTGACTGTTCACTGATTACTATGACAATTAATTTTGGGGTGGTGCTGGTAACTGCGGCATCGGAGGCGGAAGCGGAGAATCTCGCGAAATCTCTAATTGAAAACAAGCTGGCTGCTTGTGTGAGTTTGTCACCAATTCGCTCGATTTATAGTTGGCAAGGCGAGATTCATTCCGAGTCAGAGTGGCAGTTGCTGATTAAAACTGATTTGGCTAAATTTGAGGCTTTAAAAACAAAAGTTCAGGAACTCCATTCCTATGAAGTTCCCGAAATTATTGCTATTCCTATTATCGCTGGCAGCGATGCTTATCTCAATTGGCTGGGACAATCTTTAAGTTTGTAGTCAAGATTTTAGTCCTAAATTATCCAATGAAGAGGGACGGAATTCCCTACTAAAAATGGTCAGAAACCTAGGAATTATGACTGGTAGGGCCGATGACGCCGATTTTGTGGCGAAAACTTAGTTCGCCGCCGAACCAGCCTGTAACGCCCAGCAAAGTTGCTACGACGATCGATATTGCTAAACCTGTGTATACGATCGGCTCCGCCGGATTTTCTTGTCGCAATAGCAAGTTAATCAGGGTAAGTACCATAACCGCCACATTGCCGCCCATGTGCAACCAACCGGCACTGCGATCGCGCACTCTTTTAACTTTGAAAAAATCTAAAAAGCCCGTGATTGCGGCCAAAATCCCCGCAGCGAAACCCACACCCATCAGCCAAACCGAAGCTCTCGCCCAAAACGGATCGCTTGTCAGCCAATAACCGATGTCCGTGCCGGCGGCTCCTACTAAAAAGGCTACCGGAAAGATGACGATGATGGGGTGGATGGGATGGCCTGCAACTGAAAGCGTACTCGTAATACCGGCGTCGCGGTACTCTGTATCGTGACTTTCTAGAATCGGCGGAAGATTGGGATAGGGCGTACTATTTCTGGGATTTGTTTCCATGATTTCTACGATAACTTTTGTACAAAAAAACCCGTTTTTATTGGATTGAACTTAATCCCAAACCCGTTCGCCATTTTCGTCAACGCGGGCCTGCCGAATTACGTCAGAAATTTCGTCGGCGTCTTTGACGTGGTGCAAAGCTTTCTTTTCCCCGTCTGGTTCTTCGACGATTACATAAGTTGGAACTGTAACTGTATCTCCCACGATGTCGGGTACGTGGTCTACCGCTAGTTGCTGGGCTTTTTCTTCAATGGTTTGCGGTTGGTCGGAAATACGATCGCCCGGATTGACCGTGCGCTCCATATCTTTGCCTGGTTTGTCGATACTCATAAAAACCTCTCTGGTATTTCTAATTTTTTGCTGACTCTAATTCCTACTATTGAACGAAAAATATCTCTACGCAAACATCTCCCGACGGGTGGAAGTTTCAGTTAGGGCGATCGCAGACAGCCTCTTCCTGTAGGTAGAGGTTTTTCGATTTGTTCCGAAAAAACTAAGCTAAAATCTAAGCATGATATTTTCCTTCCCTTTGAGTTGCCCATGAAAAGTTACGATTGGATTGTTGTCGGCGGTGGCATTACGGGTGCGTCACTGAGTTACGAACTGGCAAAAAAAGGTTTTGCTGTGCTGCTTTTGGAACGAGATGCTACCATGCAAAATGCTACTCGTTTTAGTTATGGCGGCTTGGCTTATTGGTCGGGAACGACTGATTTAACTCGGCAATTGTGTCGGGAAGGTATCGAACGCCACCGCCATTTATCGGCCCAATTAGATGCTGATACTGAGTTTCGCGAGTTAGATTTGTTGCTGACAATTGATGCGGGCAATGATGTAGAAAAAGTGGCGGCTAATTACGCGCAATTTGCGATCGTTCCGCAGCTTTTGAGTGTTGCAGAAGCTGGCGAGTTGGAACCTTTGTTGAATAAAAGTGCGATCGCCGGAGCTCTGACTGTGCGTCACGGTCACATTTCGCCGACTGCCACAAATAAAGCTTATTGTCAAGGGTTTCTGCGGTTGGGAGGAACTATAGAATTTGCTGAAGTAATTGGGTTTATAGAAGAGGGAAATCGGATTTCGGGAGTTAAGACGGTACAGGAAAGTTATGCCTGCGAAAATACGGTTATTTGTGCTGGAGGTTGGAGTCGGAGTTTACTGAAAGCCGCTGGTGTTTCTGTGGGAGTTTATTTTACTCGCACGGAGATTTTGGAAACTGCACCTGTGGATTTGAAACTCAGAACTTTGGTGATGCCTGCGGTATTAAAACGTTTTGAATTGGAAGCTGAATCGAGTAGAAATGAGGTGGATTTTCTTTGGGATGAACCTGGTAAAGAGTTGCTGTCACCGATTTTAGATTCGGGTGCCATTCAATTTAATGATGGCAGTTTGCGGATCGGGCAATTGTCGCGCACTTTGAGCGATTTGAATGCTAAAGTCGATCGAGAAACCAGCGAAACGGCAATTCGTGCAGGAATCGGCAAGGTTTTGCCTGATTTGGCAGGTTTACCTGCAACTTGGCACGAGTGTAGTGTGGCATTTAGCGCTGATAATTTGCCTGTAGTGGGGCCGATCGCCGATCGCCCTGGATTGAACGTTTTTTCGGGTCTCAGCAATCCTTTGGCTATTGTACCTGCTTTGGCTGAGCGATTTGCTAATTGGGCGGGGGGAGAAGAAGATAGGGCGATCGAGCTTTTGTCTCCCGATCGATTTGCTTAAAAATGATATCATGTCCGGCCTGATTGAGACTTGTATGAATTTTGTAGGGGCGGGTTCACTAACAATAATTGCCTATAATCTACAATCTCATAAACCCGCCCCCCCGATACTTTTATCTCCTCTCCGTTGAATTGTCCGCGATGAAATTCTGTCGCGTGGTGGGGGCGGGTTTATGTAGATTGTTAGTCTGGATGATAGATTTTTGGTGAAACCCGCCCCTACAAGTATTGTGCTTATTTTACCGGACATGACTAATGACTACTGACGACTGACTACGGACTACTGACTACTAACTAAAAAAGGCAGAGTGACAATAAATGTAGTACCTTTGTCGATCGCACTTTCCACACTTATTGTACCGCCGTGCAGGTCAACTATGTGTTTGACAATGCAGAGTCCCAAACCCGATCCTTTAATGTTGCCTACATTAGCACCCCGTTCAAACTGCTGAAATAGTTTTTCTTGATATTCCGCTGTCATCCCAATTCCCTCATCTCGAACGCACAAAATTATTTGTTGGTTTTCGCAGCTTAACTCTAAACTGACATTGCCACCGTTTGGAGAATATTTAATGGCGTTGGAAAGCAAATTAGTCAGAAGGTGGTGCAGTAGTTTGGCGTCAAGATTGGCGTGCAGCGGATTTGTGTGACTGCGGAAATGTATTAGGTGTTTGTCGGTGACGATAGGTTGCAGTTCTTCTAAAATAGAATTGCATAAATCCGTCGCATTAATCGGATTTAAATTTAAGGAAATTTTGCCTGATTCGGCTTTGCTAAGCATTAAAATATCTTCCAGCAACCCACTCATATTACTGACGGCTTTTTTTATGCGATCGACATTTTTATGGGTGGTTCCGGCGCTTCTCTGCAAGTCGCTATCTTCTAGCATTTCCGCCGATAATTGTATGGTAGTTAAAGGAGTGCTTAAATCGTGGTAAGCCATTGAAATAAAGCGGGCTCTATTTTCGCTTTTTTCTGCTGCTAACGCCATTAAATTTTTCAAACTCACTGCTTCTTGATGTTTGCTCAGTGCTATCTTGATAGTGGCGTGCATTTCTCTTTCTTTAAAAGGTTTGAGCAGGTAGCCGTAAGAACCCGTATTTTCGGCTCGCTGCAAAGTTTCGTCGTCAGCATAGGCAGTTGTATAGATAATTGGTATATCTAATTCTTGATTAATTATTGCTGCTGTTTCTATGCCGTCAATGTCGCCTTTGATAACTATGTCCATTAAAATTAAATCTGGTCTTAGTTCGCGGGCGCGCTGGATGGCATCCGCTCCAGAAGAAACGATATCGGCAATTTGATATCCCAATTTTTCTAATTTAGGGGATAAGTTTTTAGCAATTAACAGTTCGTCTTCGACAATCAAAATCTTAATTGGTTTTTCGACCAAGCTCATATTGTTACAATCTTTGAAAGTAGTTTAACTCGTTAAATTTTAAGTGAAAGGATGTACCAACTTCTCTGGATATTTCGATTGTTCCTTCTAACTGCTCGGTTAAAGTGCAGACAACTTGAAACCCCATCGAGTGAGTTTTCCGAAAATCTAAGTTTTGAGGAAAGCCAATGCCGTTGTCCTTAACTAAAAGGTTGATTTCTCGATCGCCCGTTTGATAGCATTCTACACTAACTGTACCTGTTGTGCCATCAGGAAAAGCGTGTTTCAGCGTATTTGAAACCAATTCATTGGCAATTAAACCGCAGGGAGTAGCAGTTTCAAGATTTAGGGATATTGGCTCAGCTAATACCTGCAACTGAATTCGGTTGTTGCTAATATTGTAAGAGTGAAACAAGTTACTTACCAAGTCTTCGAGATATTCGCCAAAATTAATTTGCGCTAGGTTAGTCGAACGGTACAGTTTTTCGTGAATCAGAGCCATAGAATAAAGGCGATTCTGACTTTCTTCAAACATTTTGCTGACTTGGGGGTCGGCAACTGTGTTCGATTGCAATTCTAACAGACTGGCAACTACACAGAGGTTGTTTTTGACGCGGTGGTGAATTTCTTTGAGCAAAATTTCTTTTTCTCTGAGGGAGTTTTTCAAATTTGCTTCTGCTTGTTTGCGATCGCTCAGTTCAGCTTGCAGTTGCTGGTAAAGTAGAGATTGCTGAATCGCGATCGCCAATTGATTTACCAACTGCTGAAATAAATTGATTTCCGATTCTTGCCACTCACGAGGGCGATCGCATTGGTGGGCTATTAGCAATCCCCAAAGTTTGCTGTGCTGAATAATCGGCACTACTAACTTTGCCCTAACTTGAATCTGTGTCATAAACTGGGCCATACAAGGTGTAAGGGAGGGATCATCTAGTTGGGAGATCGCACAAATTCGCCCCTGCAAATAAAGCTGAGAACTTTGGGTCGGAAAAACCTCTTCGCCAAAACATTTATCCACCAGTTGGCTGCATCCTTCTGCAACGGCTTCAGCAATGACTCGCCCGCCATTTTCGGGTAAAAGTTGATAAACCAAAACTCGATCGGCTAATAATACTTGCTGGAGTTCGGCAACGGTAGTGTTGAGAATTTCCTCTAATTGCAAAGACTGGCGCACACGACGGGCGATCGCCTCCACAAGCCTTTCTTGCTCGAACTGCTGCCCCCTAGCGAGTTCGGCATATTTAGAATTGCTGATATCCGCGGCATAACCAATAATTTCGATCGGAACACCTCTGCTATCAACCAATAGTTTGAGTTCCGTCCTTAGCCAGCGGTAACTTCCGTCTTGGTGTAGAAAACGATACTCGCAAATGCAATTTTTTTCCTCAGACAAATCCGAAAAATTTACTAAAAATTGTGGCCGATCTTCAGGATGAATCCGGCTCGACCAAAATTTACAATCTGCTAACAATTCTTGGGGGTCGTAGCCAACGATTGTCTGAACGTTGTCGCTGATGTAAGTAGTACAAAAGTCCCCCATCGGTGCGGCTGTAAAAATTACCGCCGGATTAGAACCCAGTAAAAATTGCAGGCGTTCTTTTAACTGCTGAAATTCCATTTCTGCTCGCTTACGATAACTGATATCTTCGATCGCCCCCATGCTGTAGAGAGGAATGCCCTCGCGATCGCGGATCAGCGTCACCGTCAAGTTTGCCCACATCAGCTCGCCATTCTTCTTAATCAAGCGTTTTTCCCTTTGGAAGCGAGAAATTTTGCCACAGATCAACTGCTTGACTTCCTCTACATCTGCGTGTAAATCTTCTGGATGCGTGAGTTCACTAAAAGTCATGCTAGCCAACTCCGAATCGCTGTAGCCCAACATCTGGCGGTGAGCTTCATTCACTTTGATCGTGCGGAAGTCGCGCACGCTTGCCAAACCAAGCGCGATCGGAGCATCGTCAAATAAGTTGCGAAACTTTTCCTCGCTCTTTTGCAGTGCAGCTTCTGCGTGTTTGCGGGCGGTAATGTCTCGGGCTACCCACATCACCCGATCGCAATCGAGTGGCGAAATACTCGCATCAAACCAAAATAATTTGCAGCCAATTTCCATGCTGTATTCAACTCTGTGGGTTTGCCCAGATGCCAATGTTTGGCGAATGTGGGCTAGGGCAAAATTAGCTTCCGCTTCTGGGAAGATTTCGGCGAGGGTTTTCCCCAGCACTTCAGGAGCCGGTTTATACAGCAGTTCGGGAGCCGTGGGGGCGATTTTGAGGTAGCGGCCGCTTGTGTCGAAAACCAGCACGATATCCGTCATGGCGTTAAACAGCGCCACCAGTTCGGCTTCGGAGTTTTGGAGTTTTTCTTCGGTCAATTTGCGATCGGTAATGTCAGTGTCAGTGCCAGTCAGGCGGAAAGCCCTGCCAGAAGCCGATCGAATCGCGCTGCCGCGGGCTAGTATCCAGCAGGTGCTGCCGTCTTTACGCACCATCCGGTGTTCTACTTCATAAATTTCTGTCAAACCTTCTAAATAAGCATTTACTGCTTGGGCGACGGCAACTCGATCGTCGGGATGAACGTGAGATGCCCAATTTTCCATGCGGTTAGGAATCTCTGTGTCTTGATAGCCCAACAAAGCTTTCAAAGAGGGAGCAATGTAGATTTCATCGGTTTGCAAATTCCAGTCCCAAACCCCCACTTTGCCGGCCGATACTGCCAGTTCGTACCATTGTGTCCGCTGCTGCACTCTCAGTTCTAACTCTGCATTGAGCTGCTGCAAAGCGATTTCTGCTTGTTTGCGATCCGTGACATCCCTGCCTGCAGCTTGATACTCGACGATTTGTCCGCTCTCGTCAAATATAGCCCGATCGATCCACTGGTGCCAGCGAATTTCCCCGCTCGGCAAAATTACTTGGTGCTCGCAGGTAAAAATAGGGTTGTCGGGAGACACAGAAGTATATTGCTGTTGAAAAAATTCTCGGTCTGCTTCTGGCAGCAGCGACATGAAGCATTTGCCTAGTAAGTCGATCGGCTGCACGCCGAAATAACGGCAATAAGCTTGATTGACAAAAGTTATTTTACCGTCTGGGAGGTAGCTGCAAATCAGTTCGGTTTGGTCTTCCACAATCGCCAGGTAGCGCGCCTCGCTCTGCCGCAGGGTATTTTCGGCATTTTGGCGATCGCTGACTTTTTCTAGTTCACAATTGCCCTCTAACAGTTCGCATTGTTCCTGGAGTTTTGCCACTTCTTGGTGCAGTGCCTCGCTCCAGCTATACATTGCTGGACGAATACTTTTTTCACTGATTAAACCTACTGGCTGACCCAGTTCATCTACAATTGGCAAGCAATCAATCGAGTATTGACAAAATAGCTTGAATGCGGTAGTAATATCTGTAAATTCTGATTCTTTTAAAACAATTAAATTCCGCGTCATTGCGTCGGCAACTTTCATGCCTTGCCATCCATATTCGGTCGCAGCTAAGTTGAGCACATCTTCCGGGCTTAGCAGTCCGACTAGCTGATTTTTATCGACAACTAAGACGCAACTAATAAATGCTTTTACAGTTTCGTTTGAGTCGGGAAATGCAGGTGAATTAGGCAGTGGGCAATGGTTGTTCGTCCGACGCATCAGGGCGATCGCCTCTGGGAGCGAAGTTGAGGGCCCAACCATCACAGGATGGCGATCGACAGCTTCGTCGGGCGATCGTAAATTGACCGACAAATTAGCAAGTTCCATTAGTCTTGGTGAAAAAGTATTGTTAATTAACTTTAGCAACACTTGTAGTCATCAGCCAGATGACTGATGACTGATGACCGATGACCTGCCTTATATTCGGCCAAGGAGCAGATAAGTTTTCATTGCCCCTTTGCCCTTAACTTCAATAGTTCCCCGCTCCTGAAATACATATTTGTGTTCCAATAACTTATAAGTAGTTTCGCTCACTTGAATCCGCCAAGGCAAACCGTGAGATTCCATGCGGGAAGCAATATTTACTGTGTCGCCCCACAAATCGTAAATAAACTTTTTTATGCCAATTACTCCAGCCACAACCGGGCCGCTGTGAATGCCGATGCGGATGCTAAAATATTTATTATGGCTAGCATTAAATCGGGCTATTTCTGCTTGCATATCTAGCGCCATTTGGGCGATCGCCTCTGCGTGGTCTGCCCTGGGTTCAGGGAGCCCTCCAACCGCCATGTATGCGTCGCCGATGGTCTTGATTTTCTCTAACCCATGCCGTTCGCACAAAAGGTCAAATCCTGAAAAAATCTGATTCAGAAGATCCACCAGTTCGATCGGATTCATGACGGCAGACAAAGCAGTAAACCCCACAATGTCAGCGAACAAAACAGTCACTTCTGGAAAGTATTCGGCAATAGTAGTTTCGTTTTGCTTGAGGCGTTCTGCTATTGCCTTGGGCAAGATATTTAACAGCAGCTTTTCTGATTTTTCTTGTTCTTCCCGCAGGGCATCTTCTGCTTGCTTGCGTTCCGTAATGTCATGGTAACTCCAGACTCGGCCGATAATTTTATCTCCCAACCGCTGCGGTTGCGAATAGCGTTCAAAAAATCTGCCGTCCTGAAATTCCAACAAGTCGTAACTTTCGGCTTCTGGCTGATCGTAAAGCGATTCTATTCTCTCTTGAAATGTTTGGGCGTCTTTGAGTTGATTCAGGAAAAAGGCGATCGTTGTGGCGTCATTTCGGAGTGCCATCACTTCGTTAGGTAGGCCCCACATTTCCACAAATTCTCGATTGAAAGTGACTATTTTTCCGCTCCTGTCAGTAGCTAAAATACCGTCAGCAGTAGAATCAAAAGTTGCTTGCAGCAGGGATACAGATTTTGCTAGGGCGTCTTCGGCCATTTTTCGAGCAGTAATGTCTCGCAAAATAGCGCGAATCGCTACTAGCGAACCTTCCGCAAATTTACAGCTTATGCTGCCTTCTAGCAAAATTTGTTCGTGATTTTTAGTAATAAATATTGTTTGAATAGAGTCAGGATACAATGTATTTTCATTGACCGTTTTTTTGGTAATAGCTTTATAGAATATATCCAGAGACTCAGGCGAGCTGTTCGGATGAATGATATCAAAAACAGTCATTTGAGCAATTTCTGCTTCGGTGTAGCCCAGAGTTTCCCGCCAAGCCCGATTTACATACAAAAAATGACCGTCCGCTCCTATACTTTGAATTAAGTCAGTAGCATTTTCAAATAAGTCTCGCAGTTGTTCTTCGCTTTCCCGCAAAGCTATTTCAGCTTGCTTGCGCTTAATGAATTGACCAATTTGGCTACCGATTGTTGCCATGGTTTGGAGCAATTCTTCATCAAAACACTGCACTTCCCTGCTGAATAAAATCATCACGCCCAAAACAGACCGGGCCGATTGTTCCGCCTCGTAGCCACCCAAAATTGGGAAACCAAAAGCTCCGTGCAGCCCTTCTTCAGCAGCGATTTCTCGGCGCAGACAACTGTCACTTTTTGTGACATCTGCAATCCACTGAGCTGAACCGCTAGCCCAAACGAAACCGGGCAATCCTTCGCCAAATGCACAGGTCATTTGTTCGGTAAATTCTGCAAATTTGGGGATCGAAAGTGAGCGTTTTGTCCAACTGGCGACACAGCGAAGCAAATTGGGAGCGGAAACCGCAGTTATTCTCTTAGTTTCTGACAGCAGTTTTTCCCCGGATTCTGGCATCCAAAGTTCGACGGTATCCCATCCCAAGCTGTCGCAAATTACAGGGAGAATTGCTGCTATAGCTTTTTTGATTGTTTCGGATGCCGACAGGATGCGAGTAGCGATGTACTGAGTTATTTGTCGCTTGCGGGCGCGCTGTTTATCTGTGACATCGCGGCCGATGTACACGAAATCTTGAAGGGTGGGCAAAGAACTAGAAATGCCTTGAATGTCAGTCGAAATAGCCGTACAGGAAAACGAAACTGTTAGTTTTTCTCCGGTTTTTGCCGTGCAAATTACTTCGGCATTAGTTTGCGATTGTTGAGGCTCATCTGGGCTAACTGCTTGCAAAGAGGAGCCAAAAGCAGCAAGAGCGTCTATTTGCTGGCCTACTAATTCTGATTCGCTGTAACCGAACAAATCTTGAGCCGCTTGATTGACTTTTTTAATCTTTCCCGATGCTGTTGTTACCAATAAAACTTCGGCCATTGAAGTAATAATTTTTTCAACATAATTATTAGTAGCGGCTAAGGTACTCAATAAAATATCCATTTCATTGGTAGCTTGCACTAGAGTTTGTTCTAAAGCCATCCTGTCGCTTACGTCTTGAAAAAATATAATTAATCTCTGATAATTTTCGTCATTGCTAAACTCCACGATATACATATCAAAATAAAGCCGCGAACCATTTTCTAATAGTCGCGTCATCGCTTTTAATTCAAAATTTGGCAAACGTTTTTCAAAAATATCGATTAAAATTTCTTCAGTTCCCACTAATTCGGGAAAGGGAATGCGAACATCGTTGCCGGCGACTACTTCCTCGGGACAGTCGGCAAACTGCTGCACTTGTAGAGAGATTTCTTGGATAAAAAAGTTTTTATCCAGTGCTAGGTACTCCAAGTGGTGGGGAACTAACAGTTTTTTTAACAAGGTTTTCATGTGAGATTTTTCTTATTGAATGCGCCCTAGGGATTGAATTATCTAAAATCAATCTATTTATCTCTGTTTATTAAATGGAATTCTGACTAAAAAGGTAGTGCCTAGCCCTATCTCGCTGGAAAACTCGATTTGACCTCCATGCAAATCTACACACTGCTTGACTATGGATAAACCCAGTCCTGTACCGGGTATTTTTTCGACATTTTTGGCTCGATAATAAGATTCAAAGAGTTGTTCTTGGTCTTCGAGAGGAATGCCAATGCCTGCGTCTTTAATTTTAAATGTGGCTTCTTCATTATTCTGACAATTTAATTCAAAATAAATATTGCTGTCGAGGGGCGAATATTTGACTGCATTTGACAGCAAATTTGTCAAGATGTGTCGCAGCAATTTGGGATCTAGTGCGGGCAACTGTTCCGTTTCCTGTAAGTTGGTATCATCTTTTTTCGCTGGCGTAACTAATTCTTGATAAATAAAGTTAATTGTATGATTTTTCCCATAACTAATTTTAATGAATTCTACTAACTCGCTGCAAAATTTTTTTAAGTCAACTGGTGCGGGATAGAATTCGAGTTTTCCTGCTTCGGCGCTGCTGAGCAACCGCACGTCATCTAATAGCTGAGCCATTTGTTGAGATGCTGATTTAACGTGTTGCAGGTATTGTTGTTTTTCCGCGTGGGTGATATCGTCGCCGTAGTCTTGGAGGATTTTAGTAGCAAATAATACTGTACTTAAAGGATTGCCAAATTCGTGAGCAATCATCGAGAAAAAACGAGATTTTACCTGTCTGAGTTCTTGCTCTTTTGCCAAAGAGCGGCGAATTTCTATTTCTTGTTGTTTGCGTTCTGTGATGTCCCTACCTATATAAATGAAATCGTAAAGTCCCTCTAATTCTGTCTGAACTGCCGAACAGGAAAATTCTACCCAAATTTTTTCTCCTGCTTTAGTAGTGCAGACTATTTCTAGTTCTCTACGTAGCTCTTTTTGAGACAAAATATATCGGTGGCGAGCTTGGTAAATTAATGTTTCTTCGACTACTATTATGGACAGGGGGTTGCCGATTAATTCTGCTTCGTTATACCCAAATAACCATTGGGCAGATTGATTGATTTTTTTGATATTTCCTAATGTTGTTGTCACCAACAAAGCATCACCCATCGAACGAATAACTTTATCTATATAATCTTTAGAAGCGGCTAAGGCACTAACCAAAAGATTAGCTTCATTCGCCCTCTGAATCAACGATTGCTTCATGACCATCTTTTCGGTGGTATCTTCAATCAAAATTAGCAATTTACTTGGGACATCTTCTTGTTCTTCTTCATATTTGATAGCCAACATATCAAAGTATAAAGGGCGGTTTGGGTCGGCAAACCGAGCGATACCTTTGACTTCAAAACCGGGCAGCCGTCCCATAATGATGGACATGAGGATATTTTCAATGCCAATCAGTTCGGGAAAACTCAGGCGAGCATCTGCACCGGGTATAGCCTGGTCCGGAATATCAGCATAATGCTGCACTTCGGCGGAGGTTTCCTGAATGATGAAATGGTGATTTACTAGAAAATACTGTGTTTGTCGCGGGCCTAACAGCTTTCTTAACAGGAGGTTCATACTTGTTCTACCATTGTGTAAGCTAGTTTGTAGAAAATTTCGTCAACGTCTTTGCCTGTTTTAGCAGATGTTGTGTAAACTCCTATTACTTTGTCTTGACTTATCGAATGGGACATTTCCACTAGCAGCGCCAATTTTTCCTCGTCAATCAAGTCTACTTTGTTCAAAGCGACGATAATTGACCCTTTAGGATTGACTGAAGAAAAAAGCTGAATGTGTTCGGAGATTCGCTCAACTGTTTCGGAGCGGCTGACATCGGCAACGATTAAAACGCCGCTAGCTCCCTGCAAGTAAGTCGGTGCTATTCCTTTGAATTTTGTATGCCCTTCTAAGTCCCAAATCAGCAACTTTGCAGTGACGTTTTCCCGCTGTTTTATCCCTTCTAATTCTACGATTTTGCTGGAAATTTTTACTCCTACTGTGGAGAGGTATTGGTCGCTGAATTGCCGATCGACAAAACGGCGGATTAGGCTAGTTTTACCCACGCCGAAATCCCCAATCATGCACATTTTTTTAGATATAGTAACTGACATAATTAGTTGCTGTTTATGGTCTTAGTTATTGGTTCAAATAGCACACATCTGCTTAAAAGTAGCGGTTGATTGGGTTCCAAGCCGGAAGGAGGATGTGGGCTGCCAATCGCGACAAGGCGCTTGGGGTCAGCACCTTGCCGCACTAAAGCCTCTTGCACTGCTGTGGCACGCTGGAGTGACAACCGTTGATTTGTGGCAAGTTCCCCAGTTCGATCGCTGTGCCCAATTATCTTAATATGTTTTTGAGGATATTGATCCATGAAATTTTTGACACTGGCGATGATTTCTCCGTATGTAGGGTCTAATTTTGCCGTTCCTGGCTGGAAGTAAATGCGGCTTGTAATTTTCAGCGGCTCTAATTTAATTGTGCTAATCACCGATTGAACACCGGGAATTTGCTTCAGGGACTGAGCTATTTTCTGTGCGTCTGCACCATCTCTAACGCTACCCTCTACTGTCACTTTACGATCGCCATACCGCGTAGAAATAGAAAGGCCCTCTTTCTGATTCAAAACAGCGGTAATCCGCTGTACCTCAGCCGCCGTCAAAACTGGATCTGGGGGGACATCTACAGCTAGAATTCTATTATCTAATTGCAATTTCGGTGCAGTTGATGCGGCTATTTTTGCAGCTTGTGCCCGCAATTCTTGATTTGGCAACTTTCCGGTTAGCTTTAAAGTTTTGCCATCAACTGTAACATCTAAGCGGTAAACTGCTAATTGGGGAGTGGATGCTAAAGCTGCGATGGCATTTGCTTCGAGGCGACGGTAAATGTTGCTGCGATACTGAGAAATTCCCCAAGGTACTAAGATTAAGCTCAGGGCGGCTAAACTGATAGCCGCTAGGGCGATCGGGGGTTTTGTTGATTTTTCCCTTTGCAGCGGGTCGAATAAACTTTTTATACAGGGGTGCAGCGAATCCGGTATAGTACCGGGGTCGCCGTTAAACTCGTGAATTACTTTAGCATAATTAAGGATGAGATTACTAACTGTTTGCCGCAGTTTGTTGATGAAAGACTGTGGCGGTTCTCCTTTAATCACGACTGCCATGTAGCAATATCCCGCTACTTCGAGCATAATTTTTGAGTCGCCGTATTCAATTTGATTTAGTTCGGAAACTTCTCCGGGCTGCACGATGCACTCGTTAACAAAGCTGCGAATAGCGGTGAGCATTCCTGCTACCATTTCTGATTCTAACTGGTAGCTTTCTGAGTTTTGAAATTCGGAAATTATCAAGCCTGATGCTTTATGAATTAAGAATGCTGCTTGGACGGTAAAGGGTATTGATTCTTTGAGGATTAATTCTGCTTCGGAGACTCCTTGTACTTTGGATCTAATTTTGCGCTGAACTCCTTCAACGCTGAGGGCGTTTGACACTTTTTCATTGATTGTCTTGATAGCTTCTGCCATGTATCGGGAAATAGTATTGCCAATTACGGGATAGAGGGCATCCACCATTGCGTCGCGTTCGAGTTCAATTTGGGCTGTAATCGCTTTGCCCATTTCCGGGGCGAGGGCTTGAGCGATCGACTCTTGGTCAAGGCGAATTTGCTCTTTAATTGCCAGACCAATTTCTGGGGCGATCGCCTTAGCAATATCCGCTGGCGAATTAACTATTTGTTGAGCAAGTGCGTCGGGAAGCAGCTCAGCTATTGCCGCACTCATTGCCGACTTGTTTTCGACAGTTTTTGCCCTAATCACTTCGTCAATAATCGGCACGATCGCCTTAACAACTTCTTCCCTGGAATCGGCGACTTTGCGACTGAGAATTTCTGCGATCCAAGGTAACATCAACTCAATCAACTCTTGGGGATCGTAGATTTGGTGCTCCAATTTTCCTAATTTATCGTCGATTGTTGCCATCAGGTGGCGCACACCCGGCAAATCGTTTTCTGCCAGCAGATTTTTGACTTGCTCGATATCTGATATTTTTGAGCCAAAAATCAGATTTTGCAGCGTTTCCATCGCGCTGTCTGCTTCATTTAAATCCTGTTTAATTTGACCTAATATTTCTGCTGGCTGCGATCTCGTTGTCGGCTGTTCTACCAAGTTTGGCATCGATTGAAGCGAAGAAGCAACCACCGGATCTAAATATGCAGTTGATGGTGGATCTGAGACTTTGGAAAATATGGGATTATGGGAAATTTCCGAGGATTTTGACTCGGAATCGGTTGCGGAAACATCTTGTTGCGGATGGAACCCCTGGGATTTTTGAGCCTCTACGTAATGTAGAGAATCTTTTATTGTCAAGTTAGACAATGCTTCGACAGGCTGTGATTCCTCCTCCAAATCCGGCTGGGCGATCGCGGAAACATCTATAGTTTTAGCTGAGGAATAGTCTTTTTCCAGTTCTGAAGTGTTGAGTTTTTGAGTAGCGAATAGCAAACTTTTGAACTCATCTTTAACATCCCACGAATCGCCAGACTCCGGTTGGTGAGATCCAGTTTCGGGTACACTCGCTGCAACTTCCTCTGGCGCTTGCTCAGAAATACCCAACAAATCCATCAACCCGCCGAGGGCCCCAGCTTGATTATTTTTGTCGCTGCTGTCATCTTCGGGCTCTGCATTTTGCTGGTTGGAGCCTGCAATAATTTTGAGATCGACTAACAGATTCAGCAAGGGTTCTAGCTGGGTTGCTGCATGGGAAGCAGACTCGTCAGGTTGAGAAACAAAACCCTCTAACTCATTTTCGTCAGCCGGATTTTCTTTCGGTAAAGCCATGCGTTATTATCCGTTATGGTGGCGCTCCGGCAACAGAAACTCGGTATTTAACTTATTATCCGCAACGCCTTTAAGTTCGGGGACAAATTCTGTTCCTTTGAGCCTCATGCCGAGTTCAAACAGAATTTCTGCCATGTCGTCTCTAGAAACTTTAACATCTCTGAGCATAGAAAAGCGACGATCGAGTTCTTCAAAAACCTGTGTTTTCAAAGTGCGGGTTTCTTCAGATAGTCGCTCTCTGGTTTGGGAGAGTTCGTCACGCAGCGAACTGGTTTGATTGTCTATAGCCTCGTCGAGGGCTTCCATGCTGCTGGAGAATTTGCGGTTAATGCGATCGACTTGCTGGCGGATGTCTGCGCTTTCTTCTTGGGTGTTTGAGGTGAGCGATTTAACTTTCTTTTCTAGCGAATCAACTGCAGCCCTCATTTCTCCTGAAAGAACTGTTTTTACTTGTTCGATGCGAGTTTGCATATCTTGCTGCATCATCGACAAGTCGGAATCTATTTTATCGAAGCGATTATCGTATTCTCTAAGCTGCGCTCCGAAAATTATATCGCGAATCTGGTCGATATTTCCCAGCCGTTCGCGCATTTCTTCTTTAGTTATTTCGGCCATAATACCTGGAATCTCCGGAGATGGTGAGTTTAAGAACTGTGCTAGTGATTTACTACCGTTGTTGGTGGCACTAGCTTTTTTGAGTGGGCGGGCTTTTATTGTTTGAACTCTCACCCCTGCGTCGGGGATGGGATTTTTTAGAGTCTTGACTCTAAATATCCTGAGATTCAAATTTTTGAGCCTGGTCTTGTCACCAAAAATGGCGGTTGGCTATCCTTGGCTTGCAGCAAGCTCATAGAAGCGTTGATTTTGCTGCTATACAGCACAGCGGGTAGGTTTTAATGTCTTGACTGACATCCTCAATCATATCCCATCTTGACAGTGCCTCATACGACAGCGGTGGAGTCCCGGCAAAAAGCAGGCGGGCGCGCTCCACGTGCCATTATATATAATATATAACTCAAAACCTGCACCGATCGATCGCCGATCGGCTCGGAGGGATGCTGCCTTTGAGCAGAAAGCACTTATAAAGTCGAACTCGGCCGAGCTCTCCCCCTCGAATCCTCGAATCCTGCGATCGCCCTATAAAAATTCATAGGGCCCGATCGACAGCGATCGGACCCAATAATATGAGAGCTTTGTTTTTTCTAACAAACGAGATGTGTTTCCGGTGGAGAACTTTTACTTACTAGGGTTTACAACTTGTGCAGCTTTACTGTTAATCCGCAACTACAACTACGTCTGACTCGACTGCGGTTTGGCTTGACTGCTCGATCGGCAGTTCGCCACTATTTCAAGTTGTGTTCGGTTAATTTCTGCTGCGCCTGGGAATCTAGACCGGAGACACCATGTCTATATCCTCGAACTTTCTTTCTAAATATAGCGACCTCCTTTCTCTTCCTGTCCCGGTGTCTATTATTAAGTTAGCATGAGCTTTCCGAGGAGTAAAGCACTATTTGCAAAACTTGATAGGTCTTTACATTACTAAGTATAATGATATGAATATCCAAATAGATGTAAGTTAGCACTCACGCACTCGCCCACAAAGAAACCGGGTTTTTTCACCGAGATTGAGGATTTTAAGCAAGTATTTTGGTTGAAAAACCCGGTTTCTGGACACCCGTGCAAAAGTCCTATAAATTCTATTGTTGCTACATCTTTACATTCTTAACAGTTCTTGTCATGACTATTTCTCCTAAGTTTCTCAGTGGTAGCCAAATCCGCCAAACATTCCTCGACTTTTATGCCCAGCGGGGACATAAGATATTGCCGAGTGCTTCTTTGGTGCCCGAAGATCCGACAGTGTTGCTGACGATCGCCGGAATGCTACAATTCAAGCCGATATTTCTCGGACAGCGCACCCCCGAATCACCGCGCGCCACGACTTCTCAAAAGTGCATCCGCACCAACGACATCGAAAACGTCGGCCGCACCGCCCGCCACCACACGTTTTTTGAGATGTTGGGTAACTTCAGTTTCGGGGATTATTTCAAGAAACAGGCGATCGCCTGGGCGTGGGAACTTTCCACGGAAGTTTTCGGTTTACCAGCGTCGAATTTGGTTGTTAGTGTTTTCCGAGAAGATGACGAAGCTTTTGCAATTTGGCGCGATGAAATTGGTATTCCGGGCGATCGGATTCAGCGCATGGGAGAAGATGACAATTTCTGGCAATCCGGCCCGACAGGCCCCTGCGGCCCGTGTTCGGAGATTTACTATGATTTCCACCCAGAAAGAGGCGACAATATTGACCTCGAAGATGATAGCAGGTTTATTGAATTCTACAACCTGGTTTTCATGCAGTACAATAAGGATGCAGAGGGCAATTTAACACCGCTGCAAAATCAAAATATTGATACTGGGTTGGGACTGGAACGGATGGCGCAAATCCTCCAGAAAGTCCCCAATAATTACGAAACAGATTTGATTTTTCCGATCATTCAATCGGCGGCAGAAATTGCCGGGATTGATTACCACAATAGCGATGAAAAAGTCAAGGTTTCGCTGAAAGTAATTGGCGATCACATTCGGGCTGTGGTGCACATGATTGCGGACGAAATTCGCGCGTCGAATGTTGGTCGGGGTTACATTTTGCGGCGGTTGATTCGCCGGGTGGTGCGCCACGGGCGACTGATTGGAATTCAGGGCGAATTTACGGTGCGGGTAGCTGAAAGTGCGATCGCCCTTTCGGAAGCAGCTTATCCGAACGTGCGGCGGCGGGAAGCTCAAATTAAGGCGGAATTGGCAAGGGAAGAGGCGCAGTTTCTCAAGACTTTGGAACGCGGAGAGAAGCTGCTGGAGGAAATTGTCGATCGCACAAAACAGCAAGCAAACAAACAAATCAGCGGTCAAGATGCTTTCACTCTTTACGATACCTACGGTTTTCCCTTAGAACTGACTCAAGAAATTGCTGAGGAACAGGGAATTACGGTGGATTTGGACGGCTTTGAAGCGGCGATGGAGGAACAGCAAACTCGCGCTAAAAATGCTCGCCAAACAATCGATTTGACTGTGCAGGGTTCTTTGGATAAGTTGGCTGAAACAATCCAGGGAACTGAGTTTGTCGGTTATGCTGAATTGTCGAGTTTAGCTGAGGTGGAAGTTATCTTAGTTGACGGCAAATCTGTGGAAGAAGCAGCCGCAGGCACTGAGGTACAAGTTGTTTTGAACCAAACACCGTTTTATGCAGAATCCGGCGGACAAATTGGGGATAAAGGTTATTTGAAAAGCGGAGATAATGGTGATGGTTTGTTAGTAAGAGTTGATGATGTGAAGAAGGAATCAGATTTCTTCGTGCATTTCGGCTTTGTGGAACGGGGAACGCTGAGAGTTGGCGATAGTATTACTGCGAAGATTGACAATAGCGGTCGCCGCCGAATTCAGGCCAACCACACAGCAACTCACTTATTACAATCAGCTTTGCGGAAAATTGTGGACGATTCGATTTCGCAAGCTGGTTCGCTGGTATCGTCAGAAAGATTGCGGTTTGATTTCAATTCTCCGCGCGCTGTCACAGCAGAAGAGTTGCAGAAAATTGAGGATTTAATTAATAGTTGGATTGCTGAGGCCCACGCTGCGGAAGTTGCGGAAATGCCGATCGCCCTTGCCAGAGAAAAAGGCGCGACTGCGATGTTTGGCGAGAAGTACGGCGATGTGGTGCGGGTTATCGATTTTCCCGGCGTTTCGATGGAATTGTGCGGCGGAACTCACGTCAGCAATACCGCAGAAATCGGGCTGTTTAAGATTGTTTCCGAAGCGGGGGTAGCGGCGGGAACTCGCAGGATTGAAGCGGTTTCCGGTCAAGCTGTTTTGGACTATTTGAATGTGCGGGATAAGGTGGTGCGCGATTTGGGCGATCGATTTAAGGCGAAGCCTGAAGAATTGCCGAACCGGATTACTAATTTGCAGAATGAGTTGAAGGATACTCAGAAACATTTGGCTGCTGTGAAGTCGGAATTGGCGATCGCAAAATCCGACCAGTTGCTGAGTGCGGCTGAGGAGCTCGGCGAATTCAAAATCATTGTAGCTCAATTGGGTGATGTGGATACAGAAGCGCTGAAAACTGCGGCGGAAAGATTGCAGCAAAAGTTAGGAAATGCTGCGGTTGTTTTGGCCTCAATTCCTGAACCGGATAAGGTAAGTTTGGTGGCTGCTTTTAGTCCAGAAGTCAATAAGAAAGGATTGCAAGCTGGCAAGTTTATCGGGGGAATTGCTCAAATTTGCGGCGGAAAAGGCGGCGGGCGACCGAATTTGGCGCAAGCTGGGGGACGCGATGCAAGTAAGTTGCAGGAAGCCTTGGAAAGTGCTCGCAATCAGTTAGTTGAAGGGTTGGGTTAATTACTCGGATCAGGTGATTTCGGGGAAACTGTACGGGCGGGTTCACCAACCATAATCGTCAATAATCGACAATCTCAAAAACCCGCCCCCACCCACTAAGAATCATCATGTACATAGTCCTCGTAGGGGCGGGTTCACCAACCATAATTGCCACAAATCGACAATCTCAAAAACCCGCCCCCACCCACTAAGAATCATCATGTACATAGTCCTCGTAGGGGCGGGTTCACCA
>NZ_JAUBTG010000012.1:121638-125958 GCF_036702395.1 Microcoleus sp. D3_18_C2
ACCATAATTGCCACAAATCGACAATCTCAAAAACCCGCCCCCACCCAACGAAAAATACCAACCTACATTTTCCGATGCGATGAAAATTCCAGGTTGATGTGGGTTATCGGTGGTGGGGGGCGGGTTTATCTAGATTGTTAGTATTTGTTAGATATTGTTGGTGGAACCCGCCCCTACAAAATCTGGGTAAAAGTATTGTACAAAAAACTCGGGTTTTTCCCCACAAAAAATGTACAATATCCCAAACATGGGTAGTGCATCGAAAGGGCGATCGCATTTTATCAAGCAGCTAGTGAAGTTTACACCCGCCCTGCTTTCCCGCAACAATGGGCGATGACTCAAAATAATTTGGCAAATGCTTACCAAGATAGAATCAAAGGAGAACAGGGTGAGAATACAGTTGCCGCCGCCATAATCCCGGTTCCGGGCGGGTGATTTGCCCGCCCCAGAAAAAGATTAGCCTTAATATTGAGGTACAGACGGGTCTACTTCTTGACTCCAAGCAGTAATTCCGCCCTTAACATTAATCCCCTCAATTCCAGCTTCCTTCAAAATGCCCAAAGCCTTCGCAGAACGCCCGCCCATTTTGCAGTGTGCAATCAAGCGATGCCCGTTCAACAATTCCTTAACTTTCTCAACACCTTGGCCGTGTTCGATATCCGGTAAAGGAACCAAAACAGACCCCGGAATTTGAGCAATTTGATACTCGTTGGGATTCCGAACATCTAACAATACAAAATCCTTGGCACCGCTGTCGATTA
The DNA here is from genome assembly GCF_036702395.1 of Microcoleus sp. D3_18_C2. Lineage (NCBI taxonomy): Bacteria > Bacillati > Cyanobacteriota > Cyanophyceae > Oscillatoriales > Microcoleaceae > Microcoleus > Microcoleus sp. D3_18_C2. Next base: position 122,400 of record NZ_JAUBTG010000012.1, read on the forward strand.
ACTCCTTAAGTTCCGTCACAGTCATCTCAGGAATTTGCGTTTGCTGACTTGCTTCCTGCGCTTTAGCTTGAGGAATGCCGCAGAATTGTTCGTAATCAATTAACTTTTCAATTACCGGGCGCACTGGATTAGGCCGCAGTTTCAATTGGCGGAACGTCATATCTAAGGCATTGTAAAGCAACAGTCGGCCGCTCAAAGTAGTGCCTTGACCCAAGATAATCTTGATAGCTTCCGTTGCTTGGATAGACCCGACAACTCCGCACAAAACGCCTAAAACACCGCCTTCGGCACAAGAAGGAACCATCCCAGGAGGCGGGGGTTCCGGGTACAAATCGCGATAATTCGGGCCGCCTTCGTAGTTGAAAACTGTTGCTTGCCCTTCAAATCGGAAGATGGAACCGTAGACGTTGGGCTTGTTTAAAAGCACGCAAACGTCGTTCATCAAATAGCGAGTCGGGAAATTGTCCGTGCCGTCAATAATGATATCGTAAGGAGTGGCAATGTCGATCGCATTTTCCGAACTAACGCGAGTCTCGTACAAATCTACTTGGCAAAAAGGATTAATTTCTAAAATCCGATTTTTAGCCGACTCAATCTTCGGTTTCCCAACCCAAGAAGTGCCATGAATTACTTGCCGCTGCAAATTAGAATGGTCTACAACATCAAAGTCTACAATCCCAATGCGGCCAACACCGGCTGCGGCTAAATACAGCAGCAGCGGCGAACCGAGGCCTCCCGTACCGATGCAGAGCACGCTGGCAGCTTTGAGACGCTTCTGTCCATCCAATCCAACTTCTGGCAGGATCAGGTGGCGAGAGTAGCGTTCGTATTCTTGTTTGTTGAGCTGGATCTCCTCCAGATTAGGATTTAGCATGATATTGTGTGTAGCGCAGATTTTGAATTACATCCTATCTGAATCTTTCGCATTTTTACCTGTTTGTTATTTTTACTAATTATTTCTTAATCTCAGTCGGTTCCTGTGCGAGAATTTCCTCTGCTTGAAAGTTCCCCTCTCCGTCAAGACTCCAACTGCGGAGGTCTTCCCAACAGCCTTGTCGGACGGACACAATGATATAAGAGTATTGGGCCCACGCCAATGCCCGATCGCACTCTGAGGGCACTGCGGGACAATCCGTGTGAGAATGATATATACCGATAATATCCAGACTGCGATCGCGCCCGTGTTTCATCGCCCGCAACATATCTTCGGGCTTAATAGCATATCTGCGTCTTTCTGTCAATCCCTTTTCTTCAGGCCAATTCTCCTCAGCTTCCGCACTCCAAGCATTGTCAGTCGGCCAAACTTCCACTAAAGTTTTAACATCGCCAGTAACTCGACCGAGCAACAAACCGCAGCATTCTTCAGGATAAGCGCTTTCGGCGTGGGTACGCATGGATAAAATATGAGAGTCGGAAAGTGCGATCGGCTGCATGGGATTTTATTGTAAAGTGCGATCGGGCTTTTTTTTAAACGAACCGCGAAGACGCGAAGGACACGAAGGAAGAGAAGAGAAGGGAAAAGAAAGAACTCACAAAAGTAACATAATTAATTACCTCACTTAGATATCTAAACGTTAGATTTTTCAGTTCTTTCTCACTCTTCTTCTCTGTGTCCTCTGCGCCCTCTGTGGTTCAAAAAAAAATGTAGGGTGAGCCGCAGCGCACCTTACGGATGAAGTTAATTAATGCAATCAAGTCGGAGTTTGCTGCAACTCGGGCCGCTCATCTGGAACGATCGCACCTTCGACAGGACACACCTGCAAACAAATACCGCAGTCAATACAGGTATCAAAATCAATCCAAAACCAATCAGTACCCTTGACATTTTTGCCAGGGCCGGGGTGAATGCAAGCAACCGGACAAGCGCCGACACAATCAGCAATTCCCTCGCAAATATTCGTAACAATAGTGTGTGCCATAGTGTTCTCTCAAAAGATTTTAGTTAGATAGGGGATTAGCAATTAGTAATTGGCAAAACCTGATCTCAATCAGCAGGATACATAATATCATATCAGGTGATTTTTAACCAATTACCAATTACCAATTAGCCTAATTTACCGTTTCAATTGTTGGCAATCCTTCGGCATTTACCCAAGCAATTTGAGCAATTCGTCGATCGCGCGCGAATTCCCGCGCCGCCTCCTCTGTCTCCCGACTCTCCAAATCTATTTCCACCCGAACTAGGTGACTAGAGTCTCGGAGTTTGCGAGCGTAAGCAAAGGCCGCCGCCCCAGCTTCAGGAGTTAGAGGCACAACCAACCAGTCGCTAGCGGGCGTCTGGGTGGGCAATTGCCCCTCTGTCAGCAAAACTTGGTGCAAATCTTCAATATTCAGACAAAACCCGATGCCGGGGGAATTTTGCCCTTGGGGATCGAACAGTCCCAACAGTTGGTCGTAGCGTCCCCCTTGTCCTAAAACTCGCTGTCCTGTCTTGCTGCTGCTGACAACTTCAAACACAATTCCAGTGTAGTAGTCAAATGTTTGAATTAAACTCAAATCGAGGTGAATGTGGGATTTGAGATTGGGAATTTTTGATTGACATTGGTGCAGCAATTCGATCGCCGATTTGAGATTATTTAACGCGGCTTGCTGGGGCAAATCTAAATCCAGCTTAGCAACAATTGGCAACACCTCTTCTGGGCGGCCGCGCAAGTCAAATAACAGCAGAGCTCTTTCTCGCAATTCCGTTGACAGCGGCAAAGTTTCCAAGGCAATTCGATCGAGATTGGCGATCGCCCCCCGAACTTTCTGGCGCACGTTTGGCGGAAACGGTTCCAGCAATGTCGCAGTCAAGCCCGCTTCTCCCAAAACCAAATGCCAGTCATCAATTTCCAAGCTCTGCAAGCACTCAGACAGCAGCAGCAGCACTTCCGCATCCGCAACCGCCCCCCCCGCGCCGAGGAGTTCTACCCCAGCTTGATAGAACTCCTGTTGCCCGCCTGAGCCAGTATCTGGGCCTTTGCGGAACACGTTAGCGTTGTAGTAGAGGCGCTGAGGCTGCCAGCGAGTCCCGGCCATCCGCATTGCAGCCGCGCGGGCGATGGATGCTGTCAATTCCGGCCGCAAACCAAGTTCTCCATCCTCGGCGTCTTGCAGTTGAATTAAGGTCGATCGGTCGATCGCGCCCCCAGCCATCAATGTCTCCAGCCTTTCTAGAGTAGAGGTAATAATCCGGTGATAGCCCCAGCGGTGAAAAACCTGCTGTAAGCGCCGTTCGATCGAAATTTTTTGAGCAACGTCAAGGGGCAATAAATCTCTTGCACCCGATGGGGGTTGGTGAACCATATCAATTTTAGATTTTAGACTTTAGATTTTAGATGGGGCTTAGAAGCTTAGCTTTATGGACGGTGTTAAAGTCGAACCAGGCAAGCTTAACATTCGACTTTAACAAATTAAGGTGTCATCGGAATTTTAGATTTTAGATTTTAGATTTTAGATTGGGCTTAGAAGCTTAGCTTTAGGGGACGGTGTTAAAGTCGAAGCAGGCAAGCTTAACATTCGACTTTAACAAATTAAGGTGTCATCGGAATTTTAGATTTTAGATTTTAGATTTTAGATT
>NZ_JAUBTG010000012.1:126058-137051 GCF_036702395.1 Microcoleus sp. D3_18_C2
CAGGCAAGCTTAACATTCGACTTTAACAAATTAAGGTGTCATCGGAATTTTAGATTTTAGATTTTAGATTTTAGATTTTAGATTGGGTTCAGAGGCTTAGCTTTAGGGAACGGTGTTAAAGTCGAACCAGGCAAGCTTAACATTCGACTTTAACAAATTCAGGCGTCATATCCTTTTCGTTTCCATCGAAATAATCATTTTCCCCGTCAGTGCGATCGTCCCGTTCTTTCTGGAGCATCCGCGATCGCGGGACGATCGCACTGACAGTATAATTCCGATGTCACCGGATTTGATATCACCAAGTCTTGATTGTTTGGCTCGATCACACTCGACTGCTGAGCTGTTCACCCGTTTCTCAATATTCAAGACTCACAACTCACAACTTCTCACTTCTTCTTCCCGCCAAACAAACTTGCAAAAAATCCTGGTTTTTCATCACCTTTTTTTGCCTTGGCGGAAGCTTGTTCCAGCTTTTTCTTAACCTCCAAAGCCGTCGGTTCTTCTGGATTTGACGCCAAAGCTTTGTTCATCTCAAGTTTTGCCATTGTGGCTTGATTTTGTTCAAGGTAACACATTGCTAACATAGCGTGAGCCTTGCTGTGTTTCGGGGCACCCTTCAGGACTTCCCTCAACTCCAAACTTGCTTTAGCGTAATTTTTGCTGTCCATAAATCCTTGAGCTCGGCGGCAATAAGCTTCGATCCGCGGGTCGTCTTTGTCCGGGGGTAGATTTGGGGGTAGATTTGGGGTTGGGGTTGGAATTGGGGTTGGGGGAATTGGGGTTGGGGGTGGTGGCGGAGTTGCAATGCCAATGCGCTCTTTTCGCAGCAGGTAAACCATGTTAAGTTCGCTAATTTGATCGATCGCCTCTTGCGTTTCCTTAACTGATTCGTACTGCTTGAGAGCGAGTTTGCTAACTGCTGTTTTGTAAGCTTCTTCCCAATCTTTAGCGGTAGCTAACTGTTTGGCTGCTTCGCTTTCAATTTGCATTTTCGCCTGTTCTTTAACAACGCGCTTGGCGATGGCTGCTAATAGCAGGCTGTATTCTTTGCGATCGCTTTCCTTAGAGAATTTATTGTAAGCCGGATTGACTACTTTTGACAAAAATTGGTTAGCCCAATCTTTATCGGCTTGGCTTTCAAAAGAGCAAGTATCCGAATGCAACCGGCGGGCGATTTTCATGTAGCGCTTGCGGATGTCGTTAAACTCGGCGTCTAAGGGAACTCCCAAAATTGCGTGCTGATCTGTAAAGTCATACTTGAACAGCCCTTTTGTCATTTCAAAAGACATAACTTTTACTCTTCCTTTCCTGGCTTTGTTAGAGTCGATAGGGGCATTTCTACCCCTACCTCTCCTTCAGAACCGGACATGAGACTTTCGCCTCATCCGGCTCCTTGATATCTTCATCCTTTGTTAAGGATACAATTCAAAACGGATTGTTACAATAGTCCTTGTTGAGAGAACCGTCATTTTCCGTTTTTGTGTCGTGGCAGTGTTTATGTAGAAGTTGGAGGTTTTTGTACTCATCCTTACCGCCTAATGAGCGAGGTTGGATATGGTCAACTTCTACAATGTCTGTAGGTGTGAAATACAGACCACAGTGGGTACATTTACCTTTTTGTGTCTTAAGCAGTGTTGCCACTCTTTTTGGTGTTTCCGGGTATTCTCCGCGTCTCTTGCTCCAGTAAATCCAGTTACCATCGTAAGGCGTTGCGTTACCCTTCACTTTGGCGTGCCTTACAATAGGCGTTGCTTTGTGTTGGACTAATTCTAAACCTTCTTCTGTGCTGAAACACCAATTTCTGTCGCCTACTGTTCGCCAGTATTTGTCTTTATTGATGCTACCTTTTCCCCGTCTTCTCGCCCATGCTCTTAGTTTGTCATAGGTAAGACTGTCTACCTTGTTAAAGGTATCTTTACTTACTACTGTTGAGTAATAGTTTGACCATCCCCTAATTATTGGATTCAGCCGACTAATTAAAGCGACTTGGGGGGCGGTGTTATGGGTGTCTATCACTTCTGCAATTTTAGCCAGATGGGCTTTGACTTTGGGCTTAGACGGGGTGATTAATGTTGTAAAACCTAGCGGTATTCCTACTGTATTTTTAGCACTTCGATAGTTGCCTACCTTGTGTTGTTGTACATGGAATCCTAAGAACTCAAACCCAACATTTCCATTATATTCGTTGAGGGTGTGGGTTAATTTTGTTTTACTTGGCTTCAATTCTAAGCCAACATCACTTAACCATTCTGCAATTATTTTCTGACAGGCTAGTATTACTTCAATGTCTTTGTGAATAATCACAAAATCATCGGCGTACCGGATTAAACTTAAAGAACCTCGTTTATCTTTTTTACTGATTCCGTAGTATCCTTTTGTTAGCGTTTCCGCATATTGTTTGACCCGTTCTTCCATTCCATGTAAGGCAATGTTAGCCAAAAGTGGAGAGATGACCCCACCTTGTGGTGTGCCTTCTTTGGTCGGGAAGATTTCACCTTGGTCTAATACCCCACTTTTAAGCCAGGACTTAATTTGTGTTCGGAGTCCTGGATAGGTATTGATTTTGTCAAGTAATGCTTTGTGATTAATGCGGTCAAAACATTTGGAAATATCAGCGTCTAGCACATATTTAGCTTTGTATCTGATACTGTCAAAGATAGCTCCAATCGCATCGTGACATGACCTACCGGGTCTAAAACCGTATGAGTTTGGCTCAAATTTTGCCTCCCATTCTGGCTCAAGTGCTGCTTTCACAACTGCTTGTAAGGCGCGGTCGTACATTGTAGGTATTCCTAATGGTCTTGACTCATTAGTTCCTGGTTTTGGTATCATTACCCGACGAGTCGGTTGAGATTTACCAGTTATTTTGAGTTGACTTACTAGCTTTAATCGTTGCTTTGGGGTTAACAATTTTATGCCATCCACACCTGCTGTACGCTTGCCAGTATTGTCTTGTGTTACCCGTCGTACCGCTAGAACCTTATTAGACCATGAATTAATCAAGGTCTTTTGAAGCTTCCGAACTGCTTTAACATCGCCACGCTCACTTGCTCGATAGATACGTCTTTGCAACTTAAATGTCAATCTTTCGGCTTTTCGCCAATTGATTTGATTCCATTCCACCGTCGGGTTGTCCCGCGTTTTAGACTTATTCATTGCTACTAAGTTCCTATCCTTGAAGTTACCGTGTACCCGTCTGCATATCTCTGTCATTACAACAGAGCATTGGCTTCTGATACAATCCCTCTCTCATATATTGTTCGTTAGCTACTTACTGGATAATAGACATGATTCCAGAAATATATAAGAGTTACTTCGTTCCAAATACACATTGTTTGAGTTTTTAGTGCGATGCTATCCACCGGGTTTATGGGCGGTGCTTATAGGTCAAGTGTGAAATTGCCTATGCCCTAGCCTTGCCTTTTGGCTTGGTCTTAATCAGTCTTTACCGTGTTTTTTCAACGGGTTTATTCTTGATTTAGCCATTTGACCATCTGAAAATTACGATGGTTCAGACACATCTTTGCTTTCGCTACACATGAACTCGTGCTCGACAGTTACCAGTTTCGGCTACCAGTAGTTCTTGTCTTTTATCCCCGCTTTACCCTATTGGTTGCTACCCAACAAAATAGGGGATATGCTTTTACCGCTGCACTTGCGGACTAGGACTAGGGACTTGTGAATCCTGCACCTAGATGTGTATTCAGTTATACTAACCAGTTGGTTAGGCTAACCTTCCCTGAGTATTGCTACCCATTTGGGTTAAACGAATCGCACTCACTATTCTTTAATGTAGCTTGAGTCAAGGGGTTCTGACCCCCGTACTACCCCCGATCTATTGCTGGGAGGTGCTACTTCCAAGAAGATAAGGGAGGAACGGCTAGCAATGCGCTGCTGAGTTCGGCGTGTATTTTACCGTTTGTGGCCAAAATCCGACCGGAGTTCATCTCAAAGGCACTGCCGTCATAAGCTGTAATTTGACCTCCGGCTTCGGAGACGATGACTACACCTGCTGCTACGTCCCAAGGGGCGAGTCCCCGTTCCCAGTATCCGTCCGATCGCCCCATCGCGAGGTGTGCGAGGTCTAGGGATGCGGAACCGCTGCGTCGCACGCCTTGGGTGAGGTGGGTGAGGTGACAGAATTCGGCATAGTTATTGTCGGCTGTTTCGCGCCGATCGTATGCAAAGCCAGTGACTAGCAAGCTGGTTCTCAATTCTGGGATTTGGGAAACTTTGATCGGCGATCGGTTGCAGGTTGCTCCCAATCCTTTGCCTGCCCGAAACAATTCGTTATGAAAAGGGTCGTAAATTACTCCGATTTGTGGTAGGCCGTCGATTAAAAGTCCGATCGACACGGCCCAAAAAGGATATTGGTGAGCATAATTTGTTGTGCCGTCCAAAGGGTCGATCGCCCACAGGTATTTGCTGCTAGCATCCCCTAATTTGCCGGATTCTTCGGCGAGGATGGCGTGGTGGGGTACGTGGCGGCCGAGAATTTCTAAGATGACGGCTTCTGAGGCTTTATCAGCTTCTGTGACTAAATCGCCCGATCGGCCTTTTTCTTGAATTTTTTCTAATTTTCCGCAGAAAGATTGCAGGACGGAACCGGCGGCTAGGGCTGCTTCGGTGGCTATTTCTAAGAAGTTTTGCAGTTGATTGTCAGTCATTTGTTAGTTGTTAGTTGTCAGTTGTCAGTTGTCAGTTGTCAGTTGTTAGTTGTTAGTTGTTAGTTGTCAGTTGTCAGTTGTCAACAATTCCCAACTGACCGAAAGCATCCACGATACCCGCCACGTGATTCATCCGTCCAGAAATAAAAACCTGTACCCGATGAAACTTGCCGAACGTATTTATCGGTGGGGTCAATGCTTCAATCTAAAATCTAAAATCTAAAATCTAAAATCGATTGACTATTTCCGATTTTGTTGGCGGAATTCTGCGGGAGTTTGGCGCAAAGCTCGTTCTGGATTCCACAGGCCTTTACCCATGAGTCTCGCCCATTCTTGAGCGTTGATGAGTCGCTGCTGGTATTTGGTGTTGGGCGATCGCACCCAGGCCAGGGCATAACCTTCTTTGACTAGCTGTTCGTTGAGCAAATTTTTATCTTGCCACAAGTAGGCTAGTTTGCGATCGAACTGGTCTTTCTCTTCGATGTCTGATTCTAACAATACCTGTTTTCCCCTAGTTAGCTGTTCTAGTCTTTGTTTGGCTGCTTCTCCCCAAGGCTGCTGTTTTAAATCCGGCGCATCAATACCAATTAGCCTGATTTGTTCTAATAAGGCTATTTTGTCGGCTGTACTGATAACTTCGATTGTTTGGCCGCTGATGGCCCTTTCTACTTTGGCGATCGTACCTTGGGGCATTTCTGGTTTTTGGCAGCTAGCTAGCCACAGACAAAGGGCGATCGCAAATAACCGATAAAGCATGGATAATTGGTAGTTGATAATTTATCAAATTGCCTTATTCTTCATCCAACGGCAAACCAGCTTTAACTTTACCTTTGCCGAAGTAGCGGCCGAACTGCAGTTCGTACACTTCGTCTTCGTCTTGCGTCTCTACCTCAATGTTGGAACGGGGATAGCTGACGCACAGCAGGGCATAACCTTCTTTTTGCAGTTCCACAGACAGCCCCATTGCTTCTGGCTGGTGCAGTTCCCCCGACTTGACGCGCACCGCACAGGCGGTACAAGCGCCGTTGCGGCAGGAAAAGGGCAATTCTACTCCTTGGTTTTCGGCGCTTTGCAGGATGTAGCGGTCTTCGGGTACTCGCACGGTGTGGCGATCGCCTGTCTGTCTGTTATGAATTTTAATTGTGTAAGAGTGAGTCATGGAATTTTAGATTTTAGATTTTAGATTTTAGATTGGGGTTTGGCGGGCAAACTCCTTTAGATGAAGGGGTTTGCGACATAGGTAGGAGAATCCAAGCCGGCTCGTTTGACACCCTATCCACATTAAACAGTAAATTTATGCCGTTACCCCTTCCCAAATCAGATTTGTTCTGTTAATATAGTTTAGCTGTGGCTAAATGAATTAATTTAGCCCTGGAGAGGTGGCCGAGCGGTTGAAGGCGCACGCCTGGAAAGTGTGTTTAGGGCAACTTAACGAGGGTTCGAATCCCTCCCTCTCCGTTAATCAAGCTGTTTAGGCAAAAAAAACAGCTTGCAAAAAAAATCTCTGATATGAGATAAATAGTTTGATTAGAGCGAGATCCCTTGAATTCTTTGAGAAAAATCAAGGGATCTCGCTTTTATATTTTTGAGGGTAAATTAGGGCGATCGCGCCGAGAATAAACACCCAGATATAATGCCAATACTAGAAAACCATAGTGACCTACACCAATCGCCACCGTTTGCAGCAAAGCGTCGCTTTCTGCTGGCTCAATTACTGTTTGAATATCAGTCGGGTAATTTTAGATTTTAAATTTTAGATTTTAGATTGAGGTAATTTATATCGAACTTAGCATCAGCGAGATTTGCCCCTCTGAACGAAGTACCCTCAGCATTTCCAATCTCTCGAACAATAGCGGAGAAAGACACAAATGCAAACCAAAGATACAGCAGCGACAGCAAACCGAAACACATACCCCAAAACAGTTTGTGAGTGCTCAGAAAAGCGCTCGCCGTTGCACTGAACAAAAAAGCCGCTGCGTAAGTCGCCACACTTCCAGCCGATGCGATCGCCACCTGTGCAAATTGGCCGCGAATCCGGGAATTCACAAAAAACATTAACACCCCGCCGATCGACATTCCAGCAAGAGCTGCCTGGGAGTTATTATTAGTTGCAGTGCCAGCATAGAAAAATCCCAACAAAGCTCCTGATAGAATAGCAGAAATTGTTCGTGCCAATCTACCCGCTTTTGAGGTTTTTGGCTGTTTGCTTGCGATCGCCGAAGCGAAGCCAGCAGCGCTCAAAACCCCGTACAGCAAAAGAACAAAAGGCCAACTGCCGGAGCCCGGTATTTGTCCTTGAGATCCCAAAATCAGTCGAGTCAGAACATCGCCCACAACCAAACAAATCGCGATCGCCCCTGCAGTCAAAACAGCTATCTGTCGCCGAGAAAGCCCGATTTTCGCACCGATAAAATTCGCACCCGCTAACTGAGCATTTCTAAAATTGCAGCCTCGAACATCCGCACCGCTGAAATCAGCACCGTTAAGAACTTGTCCTTGGAACGATCGATTTCGTAAAATTTGATTGCTAAAATTATGGGAATCCGAATACTTCATATTAGTACAGGATGCTTAAAAATATATAAATCTCTCAGTGTTCCCGTCCCCCATCTCAAATCTAAAATGGTATGACTTATCGGCCCACGATCAAACAAATTTGGCAGATTCTCGGTCTCGGAATATTGCTCGCACCCATACTACTCTACAACATTCCCTACTTTTTGCGTCCCCAACAAACAAACGAAGCCCGATCGCTCTTTCAAGGAATAGCCTACCGCAAGGAATTTCGGACTAATCCGCGTCCCACCCTAATTCACATTGTTAGCATCGACCTAAAAGCGCCGGGAATAGGAATTTTTGTCACTCCCGGAAATCCAACACCCGATTTAACAGAAACCAATGCCCGCACGGCTACTGAATTCCTGAAAGAATTTAAATTGCAATTAGCAGTCAACGGCAACTTTTTTTATCCCTGCATCGAGAAAGCACCTTGGGATTACTATCCCCGCAGTGGCGATCGAGTAAATAATGTCGGACACGCCATTGCCAAAAGCCAAGCTTATTCTGAACCCAATCCAGACTTTCCCGCCCTTTGTTTTGATGCCAAAAACCGCGCTCAAATAATCGAAAACGGCACTTGTCCTGCGGGAACAGCCTATGCCGTTGCCGGAGATACTTTGCTGGTAAAAAATGGCCAGCCCGTAGCACAAAGTCAGGAAGAACGCAAGCAGGATAAACCCTATCCCCGTGCAGTCGCGGCGATCGACAAAACAGGCGATAAGTTGTGGTTAATTCTGGCAGACGGCAAGCAGAGGCTTTACAGTGAAGGGCTGAAATTGAGTGAAATAGCTGATATTTCGATGCAGTTGGGAGCGGAGACAGTGCTGAATTTAGATGGCGGCGGGTCGGTAACTTTTGCAGTAGCATCGCCGTCAGGAGCGAAACTGTTGAATGCTCCGATTCAGAATAAAATTCCCATGCAGGAACGTCCAATTGCCAATTATTTAGGATTTTATGCGCCGGAGAATTAGGGTTTTAACTGGCGCTTTAATCTCCGAAAAATGGGGTTAAAAATGATTCTATTGTATACTGCGCCCCAGCCGCGGCTTGTAAAAAATCGGATTTTAAAACCTATTTAAAAAATAAAGATGCCTCCGCATACTCAAATAAATAGGGTACTGATTGCCTTAATTACTAATACAAAAGCTCGCTTAAATACCCACAAAAATTCTGATTCAGCAGTGAAGTTTTTTTAAATCTGCCCCAAATCCGGGAATAATTGCTAAAATTGTAAAGAAACGTAACAAAAATTTATAATTGGCTTATGAAAATTGCCGAAGCCGCTAACTCTTTGTCAAGGTTCGGAACCGAGGCAATTTCTCATTTAGTGGAAGCTTTTCGCCGCGATGACAATTGGCTCGTCCGCCGCAGCATTATGGCTCCGCTGTACGAAATGCAGTGTCCTGATGCAGTATTTGAAATTTGTGCGATCGGTCTTGGCGACGAAGATTTACCAGTTCAGGAAGCAGCAATTGACGGATTGGGTGTGCTGGCAAATACCCCGAAGCAAGAACAGGCATTGCAGCAATTATTAGCTCTAGTAAGTTCGGATAACTGGGGAATTCGGCTGCGAGTTGCTCGCGCGCTGAGCAAATTTGACCAACAATAATGGGATTCAAGCCCCGTCCTTCTAGGACGGCTTTATTTATGGTAAGCTAGTTGCCGTAGGGTTTGTCCACGTCAAATGAGAGTTTTAGAGTTCAAAGCTAAAGGGAAAACAACTCAATACTCAGCAATAGATGAGGCGATTAGAACTGCTCAATTCGTCCGCAACAAATGTATCCGTTTTTGGATGGATAATCGCGGCGTAGGGCAAAAAGAGCTGTATCGCTACAACACCAAGCTGAGAGCTGAGTTTCCCTTTGTAAATACTTTGAACTCTCACGCTTGCCAAGTTGCTATTGAATGGGCATATTCCTCAATTGCTCGATTCTACGAAAATTGCAGGAAGTCTATTCCCGGAAAGAAGGGATATCCAAAATTTAAGAAGAATTGCCGCTCGGTAGAGTACAAAACTTCTGGCTGGAAGCTTTCCCCCGATAGACGCTCAATCAATTTCATTGATAAGAAGGGCATTGGTAAACTTAAACTTAAAGGGACGTGGGACTTACACTTCTACCAACTAGACCAAATAAAGCGGGTTAGGCTAGTGCGTCGTGCCGATGGCTACTACGTTCAGTTCTTGGTGAAAATCGAAACTGGAAAACTAGACATTGAGCCGACAGGTAGAATTGTTGGATTAGATGTAGGAATCAAGGAGTTCTACAGCGATAGCAATGGTCATACTGAGCCTAACCCTAAATTTTATCGAGCAGGCGAGAAGCGTCTAAAGTTTCGACAAAGACGTGTTTCTCGTAAAAGAAAATGCTCTGCCAATCGTAAACGAGCCATTAATAGACTAGGACGACTACACCTCAAAATAAGTAGGCAACGTGAAGAATATGCCAAGAGACTGGCACGTTGTGTAATCCAATCTAACGATTTGGTCGCCTATGAAGACTTGAGGATTAAGAACTTAGTCAAGAACCATTGTCTTGCCAAGTCTATTAATGATGCGGGTTGGTATCAGTTCAGGAAATGGTTAGAGTATTTCGGGGTTAAGTTTGGCAAGATAACCGTAGCGGTCAATCCTGCCTACACCTCTGAGGAATGCTCTAATTGCGGCACGTTAATCAAAAAATCCCTCTCTATGAGAACCCACACTTGCCAATGCGGCTTCGTCTTAGACCGGGATTGGAATGCTGCTATTAATATCCTGAAATTAGCCTTGAGTACGGTAGGGCATACCGGAACTTGGGTCATAGATCCGAACGCTTCGGGAGATTCGACCTCTACCTTGGTTGGAGTAATCCTGCTAGGGCAAGTTGGGTCTATGAACGAAGAATCCTCGTGCCTTTAGGCCCAGGAGTGTCAAAATCCTCAAGCTCGCGCTGCTGTGAGCTATTTGGCAAAAGATCGAGATCATCGGGTTGCAGGTGCGACTTTGGAAGCTTCGCTTTAAAACAACGGCTTACAAGCTCAACTGTAATATCTGCCGTATCGTGCCGAAAAAAACCCGGCCGAGGGAATGTTTAAGCGGTTCTACGGCGAGGAATGGATCGAAGAGTATATTCACGAATTTTTGTTCAATTGGGAACAGAAGCTGGCACAATTGGTAAGTAACAAGAATTAATTTTAATAGAAGCTTCAGCCACTACACTTATTAGTGTAGGTTGGCATGAGGAAAATGCCAATGGTCAAAAAAAATCGCAATGTAGTTAGTTCCAATTCAGAAAGTAAAGTCAAAGTCGGACTTTCGCTGACTTCTTCTAGTGCCGATCGATTAAACGTGATCGCTCGCAAGCTCGGAATATCAAGGTCGGAACTCCTAGAACGCTTGGCACAAGGCGCTCTGGATATTTCTAAGGACAAGACGGAAGTTACTGTCACTTGGAAAAAAGGTGAAGAAACTGAGGTAGAGGCAGCCCCCTTGCAAGGGGAAACAGCCGAAGAAAGCGAAGTTAATGACGCTGTAACGGCAGAAACTCTATCGGACTCGGTGATTGTAAAGCCAAATCCGATGCCAGAAAGTTACGAAAGTTTACAGCAGCAGTTGAGTGAACGCGAAAGTTCGATCGCTTCTTTACAGCAGCAACTCGCTACCGAAAAGCAAAATCTCGAAAGCCAATTAGCCGAAACAGTAGCGAAGTCAAGTTACGAAAGTTTACAGCAGCAGTTGAGTGAACGCGAAAGTTCGATCGCTTCTTTACAGCAGCAACTCGCTACCG
>NZ_JAUBTG010000012.1:137151-137300 GCF_036702395.1 Microcoleus sp. D3_18_C2
ACAGTAGCGAAGTCAAGTTACGAAAGTTTACAGCAGCAGTTGAGTGAACGCGAAAGTTCGATCGCTTCTTTACAGCACCAAATCGCTGAAAAAGAACACCGCGAACACGAGTTTGTGCAACAGCTAGCCGAAAAATCCAGTGCTCTGGA
>NZ_JAUBTG010000012.1:137400-140068 GCF_036702395.1 Microcoleus sp. D3_18_C2
CAGCACCAAATCGCTGAAAAAGAACACCGCGAACACGAGTTTGTGCAACAGCTAGCCGAAAAATCCAGTGCTCTGGAATCTTTACAGCACCAAATCGCTGAAAAAGACCACCGCGAACACGAGTTTGTGCAACAGCTAGCCGAAAAATCCAGTGCTCTGGAATCTTTGCAGCACCAAATCGCTGAAAAAGAACACCGCGAACACGAGTTTGTGCAACAGCTAGCCGAAAAATCCAGTGCTCTGGAATCTTTGCAGCACCAAATCGCTGAAAAAGAACACCGCGAACACGAGTTTGTGCAACAGCTAGCCGAAAAATCCAGTGCTCTGGAATCTTTGCAGCACCAAATCGCTGAAAAAGAACACCGCGAACACGAGTTTGTGCAACAGCTAGCCGAAAAATCCAGTGCTCTGGAATCTTTGCAGCACCAAATCGCTGAAAAATCCGCTGCTGTGGAATCCTTGCAGCAGCAATTCGCCACCGAAAAGCAAAATCTCGAAAGCCAATTCCAGGAAACCGTGTCGAAGTCGAGTTATGAATCTTTGCAGCACGAGTTAGCAGAAAAGTCAAGTGCGATCGGCGACTTCCAAGTTAAACTGACCAAGTTGCAATATCTGGAAAATGAATTGAGCCAGAGTGCGGCGATACAGCGAAATTACGACGCTTTGCAGCAACAGTCTCAAGAACAGCTAAGAACCATCAAAGCTTTACGGGAACAGCTAGGTCAAATGCAGGCTGTGGCTGGGATTGGCGAAGCTTATCTCAACAAGTGGCGCCGTCCCTGATTCTCTGATCGGCACGCCACAGTCTAACGCTCCGGGTGCGCCCAGAGCATTTTACCCCTAAAAAGTCCTCTAAACTCGACCTCCTTCCTCTTGTAGCGATAGATTTGAACCTGTCGCTACAAGAGCTTTTTATTGCAAAATATGAGCATAATATTAAGAAATATTACAATAAATAAATTTATGACAGGCGATCGCACCCCTTTTGGCAAATCCAGTCCCACAGACACTAAGGGCCGCGTCACGGTAATTGGAGGCGGCATCGGCGGGCTGACAGCAGCAGCCCTGCTAGCCCGCAGAGGATACAAAGTGCTAGTCTTAGAACAGGCGATCGTCCCTGGCGGATGCGCTTCCACCTTCAAACGCAAAGGCTTTACCTTCGATGTCGGCGCCACGCAGGTTGCAGGATTGGAACCCGGAGGCATTCACCACCGAATTTTCTCAGAATTAGACATAGAACTTCCCGCCGCGACACCCTGCGATCCCGCTTGTGCGGTGTTTTTGCCGGGAGAAACCGCACCGATTAGCGTGTGGCGAGATCCGCAAAAGTGGCAGGAAGAAAGACAGCGGCAGTTTCCTGGAAGCGAACCTTTTTGGCAATTATTGTCTGCATTGTTCCAAGCTAGCTGGAAGTTTCAAGGGCGCGATCCAGTTTTACCGCCCAGAAACTTATGGGATTTCTGGCAATTAATTCAAGCAGTTCGCCCCGACACTTTAATTACTTTGCCTTTCACTTTTATGACAGTGGGAGATGCTTTGCGGCTTTGTGGGTTGGGCGACAATTTGCGCTTGAGAACTTTTCTGGATTTGCAGTTAAAATTGTATTCTCAAGTTGATACCGAAGAAACGGCGCTACTTTACGCGGCGACGGCTTTAGGAGTTTCGCAAGAGCCCCAGGGATTGTATCATCTACAAGGAAGTATGCAGGTGTTGAGCGATCGACTCGTAGGGGCGATCGAACTCTACGGCGGCAAAGTCCTGTTGCGGCACACAGTTGAAAGTATTGTCACCGCCAACGGCAAAGCCACAGGTACAGTGATTCGCAATCAAAAAACAGGCGAAGTTTGGACAGAAACTGCCGATCGCATTGTTGCCAACGTGACCGCCCAAAATCTAGTAAAATTGTTGTCAGGCGAGCCAAGTGTCGGAAATTTAACAGATAATTTATCGGTCAAATCAGAGACTTCAGAGACAACTAATAAACTCCCAAATCAAATGGCAGGCTACAAATATCGAGTTGATAAATTGCCGCCCGCATCCGGTGCATTTGTCATATATTTGGGAGTCCATGAAAGCGCAATTCCGGCAAATTGTCCGCCCCACCTTCAGTTTCTCTACGATTACGACGGCGAGATTGGGGAGAATAATTCATTATTTGTTTCAGTCAGTCATCCGGGTGATGGGCGAGCACCGGAGGGAATGGCGACAATTATCGCTTCGTCATTTACTGATACTCGAATGTGGTGGAATGCGGTTGATTATGAAGGATTGAAGCAAAAATACAGCGCAGGGGCGATCGCCCGTTTGAGCGAATATTTCAATTTGACGCCAGAGTCGATCGTACACCAAGAAGCCGCCACACCCCGCACCTTTGCCCGCTATACAGCGAGAGATAGAGGCGTTGTGGGTGGCATCGGCCAGCGAATACCAACCTTCGGCCCCTTCGGATTTGCCACTCGCACACCAATTAAAAACTTGTGGTTAGTAGGTGACTCCACCCATCCGGGAGAAGGCACTGCCGGCGTTTCCTATTCAGCTTTAACAGTAGTGCGGCAAATGGAAGCCGCCTCTAAAATCTAAGGAATGAGAATTAAATAAGTTCCACTCTTGAAAGTGGGATGGGCGTCCCGCCCGTCCAAACAGGACGGGCGGGACGCCCCTCCCACAA
>NZ_JAUBTG010000013.1:0-76292 GCF_036702395.1 Microcoleus sp. D3_18_C2
TTACTTAAATGGCTTAATTGGTAGACCGCCAAAAACTGCACAAGTATAAATACTTATTGCAAAAGTGACATGCTCCCCGACTTTTTCCCGTAGCAATGGCTAGTTTTTCTTGCAATTCTTCAATTATTTTTTGCAGCCCCATTACCAGTTATACCAGTTCAGCTTGGCTCAACTGCTCGATTTGGATTTTTTCTTTCTGTCTGGTGGCTGCGGGCTTTTTCATTCGTTTATTTTACCAGCTTTTGATACTTAAGTCTTTTTTGACCTGAATCCTTACCTTCTATTGTCCTCACATTACTAAGCAACTGCAAGTTCATATTGCAGAACAAAAATTTCATCAGCTTTCAACATAGCCATAGCATATTCACTCCCTTGACTATCAGCAAACTCCACTAAATACTGACATTCCTTTCCCGTATCATACACTTCAACAATAGTTCCCACAAGTCCAACTGGTAAACTAGAAATAGATGCGTATTCTGGTTCCACTAGCGCTAATCGCGTATTGGCAATCGGCTTGAGAATCGCAACAGAATCCAAAACTCTAAAGTGTTTGATCGTAGTTTAAGAAAAGCTGAAATCCAACAACGGTTAGAAGTAGTTGAAGTAATTTCCTAGAAGTACCTTCTCAAGGTTTTTAGGGGCAGGTTTAGTTAGGATATACGCGATCGCAGCGAGTTTACCCATTTCACGCACCCGCCCTCCCCACGCTAGGATTTACCCCTTACTTAGGCCTTAAGTTCGCGCTGCTAAACTCAGAAGCCACAATCATCGACCCAATCCCCGCATCGGTAAATATTTCTTGCAGCAAAGCATGAGGAATTCGACCATCAATAATGTGAGCACCCTTCACACCCTGAGCCAAACTCCGCACACAACAGTTAACTTTGGGAATCATGCCCCCAGACACAACTCCCGACTCAACCAACTGTCTCGCTTCCTGAATATCTAACTTAGCAATCAGACTCTCTGGTTTGTGATAATCCTCTAAAATGCCCGCAGTATCTGTCATCAAAATCAACTTTTCCGCTCCCAAACCAGCGGCAATTTCCCCAGCTACCGTGTCAGCATTAATGTTGTAAGATTGACCGTTTTCATCGGCGGCCACGCTCGACACCACCGGAATATATCCGCTGTTCACCAAAGATTCCAAAATCTGGATTTTCACGCCGCTGACTTCACCCACAAACCCAATTCCTTCCCGCCCATCTGGACGAGCTTGAATCAGGTTGGCATCCTTGCCGCACAATCCCACTGCTTTGCCGCCGGCTTGGTTGATTAACGAAACAATTTCCTTATTTACTTTACCCACCAAAACCATTTCTACAACTTCCATTGTCGCCGCATCAGTCACCCGCAAACCATCCTTAAATTGCGGCTCAATTCCTAATTTTTCGAGCCAAATATTAATTTCCGGGCCGCCGCCGTGAACCACAACCGGACGCATCCCCACGCAAGCTAGCAGCACAATATCCCGAACCACCTTGTCTTTGAGATTGCTATCTTTCATCGCCGCACCGCCATATTTGACAACTATGGTGCGACCGGCAAAGTGTTGAATGTAAGGCAGTGCTTCGGACAGCACCTCTACTCGATTAGTGTCCGAATTCCTAACAAAATCGCTTTGTTTGAGCATGGGTAAATTACAGAAGACTAAAAACTTAATTCTAAACTTTAATGGCTAAAGCACATATTAACAGCCACAAAAATCACTTTTTCTCTGAATTTTATCGACGCGCAGGCTCGATCGCCCTTATTGATCCCAATCTTCAAAAAATTCATAGGTTTTTTTAATAAAAGCATTAAAATTTATGTATTATAACTTATACATTTTTTGCTACAGTCAAGAAATGTATAACTCCCTAGATTTACTTAACGTTTTATGTTAACTGCTGTCGCCCAAGACTCGGAAAACCTTCAGTACAACCTACCATCAGAGGCTGACTCGTCCCCCCGGATGACGGTATTTTGCGATTTAGACGGGCCCATAGTCGATGTTTCCGATCGCTACTATGCCACCTATCAACAGGGATTGGCCGATACTCAAGCAGCTTATCTCGATCGGGGAATCAACCTCAACCTTCAAATCCTCAGCAAACAGCAATTTTGGCAAATGAAGCAAAACCGCGTGCCCGATGCTGAAATAGCCAAAAGTTCCGGCTTGTCGGGAGAAGAAATTAACGTTTTTTTAGGATGCGTCAGTCAAATTGTCAATCAGCCAGACTTGTTGCACTTAGATCGCATCCAGCCGGGAGTGCAATGGGCGATCGGACTTCTGCACTCCCGCGGCGTGCGGCTGATTTTAGTCACCCTGCGGCCGAGAAATCAAGCCGTTCAACTGTTACAAAATTACGGTTTAGCCAGACTGTTTACCAGCATTCGCGGAACTCAGATGGCGGATGCGGCCTATCACAACTATACAGCCTTAAAAACTGAATTGTTGGCTGAAGTGGCACAAGAATTTGAGTCATCGCTGGGTTCGGCTTGGATGATCGGAGATACAGAAGCAGACATCCTCGCAGGAAAAGCATTGGGAATACCTACAATTGCCGTTACCTGCGGAATTCGCAGCCGATATCAACTGCAAAAGCACCAGCCTAATTTCATTCTCAGCGATTTGATTATTGCCGTTCATCACTTATTAGGTTCGGCGCAACAAGTAATAGTAGAATGACTACAGTTAACGAATGACTAATGACTGTTGACTGTTAACGGTTAACTGTTAACGAATGACTAATGACTGTTGACTGTTGACTGTTAACGAATGACTAATGACTGTTAACGAATGACTAATGACTAATGACTGATGACTGTTAACGAATGACTAATGACTGTTAACGAATGACTAATGACTAATGACTGATGACTGACTAAGATTTTTCTAAATTCCTGGTCATTTCCCACAAGCGATTGAGCGGAAAATAAATCACCGGAGCCCAAAGACTGCTAAGAATAGCAGAACACAAAGCCACTCGCTGGTGATAGCTCCAAATTTCCAGTAAAGCCCGATCGCCCATAGAAAAAAATTGCAGTCCCATCACCGTTTCCGCTACCACCGCCATCCCAAACACAATTAACGCGATCGGAATCGGATCTCTCTCAACAATATCTACCGGAATCGACCAGGTTTTCTGCAAAACAACTGTTAAGACTCCTACAACAACTAGACTGACAGCGTGGCTGGGATGAGGAGCCGTCATCGCATCTTGAAGGAACCCCAAAACCAAGCCCATGCTAGCGGCTCCCCAAACTGTACGTTTCCGCTTAATACTCCAAGCTACCAACCAAATTAACAGCCAGTTAGGCCCAATTCCCAACAATTCCATTCCCGGCATCCGAGTGGGCAATATCAGTATGCACAGCATCACAGATAGAAATGTAACTGCGAAGTTAAGAAATGGGCGCGATCGCGAAGACATCCGAGATAAAGCTTTCATTGTTGCTGTGCTCCCTCAGATGGTGCAGAAGATTGACTCTGCGAATCCTTCGGTTCGGCTTGCTTAGAGTGGGGGTAAACCACCGCCCACTCCAGAGCATTCATCGGTGCAGAAAACTCAACCACAGCCTCTGGAGCCGGAGTTTTATTCATATCCACCGAAACCACTTTTCCCACCGGCAAACCAGGAGGGAACAACTGACTGTAAGAAGAAGTTGAAACCACATCCCCAGGCTTGACATTGGGAACATTCTCAAAAAACTCCATCACCGCCTGATTTCCGCCTTTCCCGCGCATAAAACCCATGTGACGACTGCGGGTAATTCCCACACCCAATTGACTCGTAGCGTCGCTGACTAACAGCACCAAGCTAGTATTAGGAGTAACGCTGACTACTCTGCCTACTAAACCGCCGGGACTCATCACAGTAAAATCTGTTTTAATGCCATCATTACTGCCGCGCCCCAAGGTTACTTGCTGCCACCAGTGGTCGGCGCTGCGACCAACAATAGGAGCTACAATCCCTTTAGGTTTCTTAGCAGAAACGTAACCTAAAAGCTCTTTTAGCTTTTGATTTTGAGTCTCTGCTTCTAATAGTTGGGCTTGCAATTCTTGAGTTCGCGCCGAGATGAGTTCCTCTTGTCCAGAGCCGTTGGCGTGAAACGGACGAGTCACCCAATTGTAAACTTCAAATACTGCCGCACCTTGTGTTTGTCGAACTCCCCAAGCGGCAGTTACAGCTAAACCTAAAAGAGCTATTTGCAGCCGCAGATCCCACCACTTTCGGAATGTATTTTTTAGCATAATTTCACTAATCTAAAATTGTTAAGTCAGGATTTTAGATTTGAGATTGCAGCCGTATTTCTAAATCCACAATCCCAAATTTGTTAACTACATATTACGCGACGACTGCCCGCTGAAAACCCGTTCCAACTGTTTGTTTTCCAATACTCTACCAGTTCCCAAAACCACGCAGCACAGCGGATCGGCGGCCACGTGAGTGACAATTCCTGTTTCGTGACTGATCAGAGTATCTAAACCTTTCATCAGCGCGCCACCACCAGCCAGCATAATTCCCCTGTCAATAATATCTGCCGCTAATTCCGGCGGGGTGCGTTCCAATGTACGCTTGACAGCTTCCACAATTACTGAAAGCGGTTCCGACATACTTTCGCGAATTTCTGGGCCCTTGATAGTAACAGTTCGCGGCAAACCCGACAGTAAGTGCAAGCCCCGCACTTCCATCATTACATCGTCATCCTCTGGAGTTGGATATGCAGAACCAACCTGAATCTTAATTTCTTCAGCAGTGCGTTCGCCGATGACCAAATTGTGAACTTTTTTCATGTATTGGACGATCGCCTCATTGAGTTCGTCGCCGGCTACCCGCACAGACTCACTGATCACCGTACCTTGCAAACTCAAAACCGCAACTTCCGTAGTACCTCCGCCTATATCTATAATCATATTGCCAGTCGCCTCAGCAACAGGCAGTCCAGCCCCGATCGCCGCCGCGATGGGTTCATCAATTAACCGTACTTCTCTAGCACCAGCCTGAGTCGCCGCCTCAATGACAGCACGCCTCTCAACTCCCGTGACACCGCTGGGGATGCCAATAATTATCCGCGGCGAAACTAAGCTTCGGCCTTCGTGAACCCTGCGGATAAAAGTCTTGAGCATTAGTTCGGCCGTATCGAAGTCTGCAATTACCCCGTCGCGAAGCGGGCGCAGTGCTATGACATTCCCTGGCGTGCGGCCGAGCATTTTTTTAGCTTCTTCTCCAACAGCCAGCGGTATTTTTAACTCTTGGTCGATCGCCACTACAGAAGGTTCCTGCAGAACAATACCTTTGCCCGATACATAAACGAGCGTGTTAGCAGTACCGAGGTCGATACCCATATCTCTAGATAACGAAAATCGATTGAGAAGACCCACTGATTCGTACCCCCCCCAAAAACTAAAATACTATTGTGTGCAATAATGTTGTTACAAAAGTGTAACCGAGGTGGATTCTATTACGTTTTTCATCCTGAGTCTAGTCAGAAATGTACATTGTCGAGCTCAGGTTGAGCGCAGACTTGCCAATCATCCACCATCAATATGTTCTCCTAACTCGGTGTACAATCAGGATGAAGCCTCACAAGCGTTGTTCCAAGTTCAGTTTGGAGGCTAATGCCCGTATGGACTGTTTAACTACATCACCGATCGACCACATTCCCAAAAAAGTTTATGAGTCTTAATGTTGTGACTTTAGTAGGCCGCGTCGGCGGCGACCCGGACGTGAAGTATTTTGAGTCGGGTACAGTTCTGTGCAAGTTGACCCTGGCAGTGAATCGCAGAACCAAGAACAGCGATCAACCAGACTGGTTCAATCTGGAAATCTGGGGCAAAACAGCGCAAGTCGCTGCTGACTACGTTCGCAAAGGCTCTCAAATTGGCGTAACAGGCTCTTTGAGGTTCGAGCGCTGGCAAGACCGGAATACGGGAGCAAATCGCTCTAAGCCTGTAATTAGAGTAGACCAGTTAGAATTCCTGGGTTCCAAACGGGATAATGAATCCAGTATGTCGCAACACAACAGCGAATTCTAGCGTTTGGGGAATTTGGGAAGTAATATTTGTGAATTGGGTGGGTGCTCGTGACTTCAGAAAAGTTAGAAATTGTTCAAACTGAGTACCAAGCTGGGCAAGTAGCTTTTGAGAGTGGCCGGTATGCTCAAGCTGTGCAGAGTTTAGAAACAGCTACCGGTTTAGTCGATCGAAATTCCCGGTTGGGCGGCGAGGTGCAGATGTGGCTAGTGACAGCCTACGAAGCCTCTGGCAATACAGAAAGGGCGATCGAGCTTTGCCGCAAGCTCACCCGCCATCCCCGCCAAGAAACCCGCCAGCAAGCAAAGCGCTTGCTGTTCATTCTCGAAGCTCCCAAACTCACTATCCCTCCTGAATGGATGGTGAAAATCCCTGATTTGGCAGCTTTAGATGAAAATCAATCAATCAGTTTTCAATCCAATCCGAACGCTGATATCAAGTACGCTAAACCCAAGCCAGTCGTACCAGAGCCTGTAGATTTGAGTCAGGTTAATACGAAAGATAATAGATTTATCTGGGTGGCGTTAATTGCGATCGGGCTAATTTTAGGCGGATTATTTCTTAGTTATTAATCATTTGTTTAATTTCATATGCGGTCGATTACCCAATATGGTAGGGGCGGGTTCACCAACAATACTCGCCAATAATTGACAATCTCAAAAACCCGCCCTGGTCGCTATATTATAGTCAATCGATCCGACATGATGATATCAAACCATTGCTTGCATAAGCCCTGAGAGAAGTTAAGCAATGCCTTTTAGCAATTATAAAAGTATCAGCGCGGTCGCCAAAGAATTCCAAATTAATTGCCTACGGGAGAATTTCATTGTCGAAACAGAATTTGCAGTCAGCGAAGTTTTTCGGAATGAATTAGAATTGATTTTCAATGAGGGAGTATTTGACAACTCGGAAATCGCCATTTGTGAAAATATCATTTATCCTGTATTAAAAGAAGTTTGGAAAAATTATCGCAGTAATTTTCTCCTCTGGAGTCACCAAACCTTAGTCTATAATGATAATCTGTCAGGAATTCCAGATTATATATTGGCGAAGCGCTCCCCCCTCGGCACAGTAGTTTTTGACCAAGAAACTGGGATACAAGCCCCGTCCTTTTAGGACGGCTTTTCTTGGTTTCTAATGTATTCCTTCAATACTTCTAGAGGTGCGCCACCTACGGAAACCGCAAAATAACTAGGACTCCATAAAGCTTCTTTGTGGGGTTTTTTGTATCCAGCCTGTCCGTAGCGACGACTAGAAACACCTTTGAGTGCATTAACTATTTGAGAAATAGATAATTTAGGCGGATACTCGATCAGCGCATGAACGTGATCGGCTTCCCCGTTGAACTCTAGCACTTGAAAGTTCATTTTTTGGGCTACATCTCGAAACGACTTTTCAATCAAATCAAGACTTTCGCTCGTGAATACAGACCGACGATATTTTGTTATACAGACCAAATATATTTTAAGTTCTGTAACAGAATGGCGTTCCCGACGGTAAACTGTTGTCATTGCTTGTCAACCAATATATAATTAAACCTACAGACCAACATTCAATATAACCATGAAGGCGAGATTCAAGTACAGATTTTATCCGACGACCGAACAAAAGCAGAGCTTGGCTCGGCTGTTTGGCTGCGTCCGGGTGGTTTGGAACGATAGTCTAGCCCTCTGCAAGCAGTCTGAAAAAAAGGCAAGTTCATCTGAGCTGCAAAAAATCATAATAACCCAAGCAAAAAACACCGAAGAAAGAGTTTGGCTGAGCGAAGTTTCTAATATCCCTCTACAGCAGTCTGTAGCGGATTTAGAAACAGCTTTCAAGAACTTCTTCGATTCCTGTAAAGGGAAGCGAAAGGGTCGTAAAGTGGGTTATCCTAAGTTCAAGAAAAGAACAAATAGCCAGTCTGCCAGATTTCGGATTGGAGGCTTTTCTTTTAAGAATGGCGGTGTGTATTTAGCCAAGATTGGTATTGTCAAGCCAATCTGGTCAAGAGAACTTCCATCTGAAGCTAGCTCAGTCACAGTAATCAAAGATTGTGCAAATCGTTATTTCCTAAGTTTTGTAGTAGAAGTTCAACCCGTTCACTCTGATGCCAAAAACCAAAGTATCGGAATTGATTTAGGAATAAAAACTTTTGCAGCAATGAGCAATGGAGAAAAAGCTGAAAGCCCTAGCTACCAAAAATTAGACCGGAAAATTCGCAAACTCCAGCGCCAATTAGCTCGTCAACCAAAAGACTCTAAAAGGAGAAACGTAACCCGAATTAAAATTGCTAAGTTGCACAATAAAATTGCCGATACCCGGAAAGATTTCCTGCACAAATTGTCAACTAAAGTAGTCAAGGAAAACCAAGTGATTATTTGGGAAGACCTCAATGTATCGGGAATGGTAAAAAACCGGAAACTTTCACGGGCAATTAGTCAGCAAGGATGGCGAGAATTTAGGACTCTCTGTGAGGCTAAATCTGAAAAGTTTGGTAGAGAGTTTCAAGTAATTAGTAGATGGGAACCTACTAGCCAAGTTTGTGCGGATTGTGGTTTTAAATGGGGCAAGATTGATTTGTCTATTCGTTCAGTGCTTTGTGTTAGTTGCGGTACTGAGCAGGATAGAGATCAAAACGCTTCGAGGAATATAGAGAAAGTCGGGATGGGGAATCGCCACGACTCTAAACGGACGCAGAGGGAGAGTGAGACTATTTCGGTAGCATCACCCGATGAAGCGTCAAGAATCACCGCTGCTTCAGCACGGTGAGTATTTCAAAAGCCCTATTTCATATTAGTTGAAGCCAAGAAAGAGAGCGCATTTGATGAAGGATGGGGGCAGTGTTTGGCAGAAATGATCGCCGTGCAGCGACTTAACAATGAACCGGAACAAACTATCTTTGGGATTGTTTCTAATGGGGCAATGTGGCAGTTTGGCAAGCTGAAATTAGAAATGTTTACTCAAAATAAATTTTTCTATACAATTCAGGACTTAGAGCGACTGTTTGCAGCAGTTAACTATGTTTTTAAACAGTGTGAATTACAATTATAGAGGAATGCTCTTCAGTTTTAGGCGCGGGTGTCGAGAAACCGGGTTTTTATGGAAATACTTCGCTGTAGTCGGCAGATTCACAAAAAACCCGGTTTCTAAGTTGAATTATTTACAGCAATCTTTGGAGATTTTACAGCATTTGCGATCGCCCGACGCGGAGACAGTGAGAGAAATTATTGCTATGGTTCAGCAGATGGCTGGGGATTGATGGATGCACTTCGACTAAAGAAACTGGGTTTTTCGCAGCTTTTCGGTGGTGTATCGATATTCTGGGAAAAAACCCGGTTTCTGGCAACACCCTAAATCGCTAAAATAAAGAAAAGACCAAACCAAAAAGGCGATTATTGTGAGCGATTCAACCATAGAACAGATATTAAAATTGGCATCTCAACGCGCGGATGCCGCTGAAGTATACTACCTGTCGAGTCAAGACACCCCCATCGAATTTGAAAACAATCGCCTCAAATCCCTGCAAACCAAAGCACTGCAAGGCGTAGCACTGCGGCTGATTTCGCACGGCAAAATCGGTTTTGCTAGTTCCACAGATTTAACGCGGATAAACGATTTAGTAGATGCAGCCATTCAAACAGCCGAAATCGGCGACCCCGCAGAATTTGAACTCGCCTCCGACTTCCACCTAAAAGGCCCGGAAACCACCTACACTCCGCCCACAACTCAAGAATTAGTCGAAAACGGCAAAAACCTGATCGAGCAAGTTCACGCCTACAATCCCGATATTATGGTAGATGTCGGCTTCCACGTCCGCAGCGGGCGCGTCAAAATTGCCACGACGCGAGACGTGTATGCCGAAAGAAGCAGCCAAATAGTCAGCGGGACGATCGCGGGAAATTTGGTAAAGGGAGAAGACTTTATGCAAGCATACAGTTACGATGTTGCGCGCGATCGTCCCCTAGACACCAACAGCATCCTCGAATCACTCCTCGAAAAATACCGCCTCGCTGAACATTCAGCCAGCATCACCAGCGGTTCCTACCCAGTATTATTTACCCCCAGAGCCGCCGCTAGCACCCTCGGTGGCCTCTTTGATACCATCCTTTCAGGCCAAGCAGTAGTTCAAAAAGCCTCTCCCCTAGCCGACAAAATCGGCGAAACCTTATTTGACGAACGCTTTACCTTTTTTGAAGACCCCACTTTAGGCCCTTCTGCTTGTCCCTTTGACGACGAAGGTACACCCACCACCCGCAAAGTCTTGATAGACAAAGGTACTGTCACCGGATTTTATTGGGATCGCAGGTGGGCCGCTCGCGCCGGTGTACAATCAACCGGCAACGGTTTTCGTGGCGGATTGTCTCGCCCCGGCCCTGATTTGACTAACTTTTGCATTTCCCCCGGAAATACCGCCACTCAAGACTTGATTGCTAGCATGGACGAAGGTCTAATAGTAGAACAGGTTTTAGGTGCCGGTCAGTCCAATCAGTTAGCTGGCGAATTTTCTGTCAATTTGGACTTAGGCTATAAAGTAGAAAAAGGCAAAATTGTGGGTCGCGTCAAGAATACAATGGTGGCAGGCAGCATTTTTGAAGCCTTTAAAAATTTGGCAGATTTAAGTAGCGAAGCCGAATGGGTAGGCGGTGCAGCCTATTTGCCAAGTATGCTGTTTCAACAGTTGGGTGTAGCTTCGAGGCAATAAGTTCAGTGCGGTTTTACTCGTTACCAGGCTCTGCCTGGTAATACAGATGATGAGGCTCTGCCTCGAATTTGGATGAAAGCTTGCGAGGCAAAGCGTCTGGACATGGGTTCCCAGGCAGAGCCTAGGAACCAGTTAAACAAACATAGAAACAGTGTCGGCAATTCAACGCTTTGCTAATTCATGCAAATAGGTAAAAATAGGGAAAAATATATAATGAAAGAGCAAAATGTCAAGGATGGAACTGGGAAGAAGAAAAAGCACTTTTTCTTTCTTTTACCTTTGGTTTTTTGCCTTTTAACTCTAGTGACTGGATGCGTTCAGTACGATGTCGGGGTCAACTTTGAGAGTCAAACTCGCGGCGAAATCGTGCAGCA
The DNA here is from genome assembly GCF_036702395.1 of Microcoleus sp. D3_18_C2. Lineage (NCBI taxonomy): Bacteria > Bacillati > Cyanobacteriota > Cyanophyceae > Oscillatoriales > Microcoleaceae > Microcoleus > Microcoleus sp. D3_18_C2. The sequence continues at coordinate 11,081 of NZ_JAUBTG010000013.1, forward strand.
CATTAAACTAGGGGAAAGGTTGACGAGCTTCAGCAGCGAAACTGTTGCAGAATGGTTGAAAAGCGTAGAACGCCGGGTGAGGTTGCTGGACGGAAAAACTAAACGGGTTTCCCCCACAGAAGTTCTAGTGACGATTCCTTTCAATAATGGATCCGAGTTGCAAGACAAGTTCAACCAATTTTACAATCCGATCGCACCAACGACAAAATCTCTGGTTTCAAGTCGGCTAGAAACCGATTTGCCGAAGTTTGAATCTCACCTTAATGTCAAGCAGAATAATTTGTTATTGGTGCTGAGAAATCGGTTGAGTTTGGAATTGGATTTGCGCTCTCTTTCACTGCTTTCTTCTAATGGCAGTCTGCTGCTGAGTCCGGGGGGACTTTTGGAGCTAGACTTTAGCTTGAACACACCTTGGGGCGCCGAAAGTATTGAAACAGTCGCTGGTGCGCTGGTTCCCGAAAGCTATCAGCAAGGAAAACAGTTAGTTTGGAAGCTCAAACCCGGAGAAGTTAACTATTTGGAGGCGATATTCTGGATTCCCAGTCCCGTAGGAATTGGGGCGCTGATTATTGCCTTATTTGTGGCGGCGGGCATTGCTTTGAAATATCAAATATTGCCAGGGCTGGGAATCGGCAAGAAACCGCAAAACATCGGTCAAACCTAAAGAGGATATGTCCTAGAGGGGCGGCTTAACCAATCTCTTCAATCAACTCTCAGAGCTGCCATCAACCCGCCCCTCCCCGGATATTATGGTTAATTGACCCGATTAGATTTTATAAAAACACTGAGAATATATGCCTAAAAACAGTTGACAAATGGTAAATAATTTGCTTAACCTGAATTGAGAATTAGGAACAGAGAAAATGCGATCGCTAAATTTCTTCTTCATCTTTCTGATTTGCTTGGCTCTAGTATTATTCAGCATAGAAAATACACAGCCAGTCGTGATTCAAGTTATCGAAGGCGTCCAAGTTAAAGCTCCGCTGTGCGTAGAACTAATTGTAGCGATAGGATTAGGGGCAACACTAGCGTGGCTGTTCAGTCTGTGGTCGAGAATGCAGCGAACCCTCGCCTCGCGCCAACAACTCCGCCAAGTTCGCGAAAAAGAGCAGCGGATTCAGGAATTAGAACAAAATCTTGAACGCTATAAAGCCGAAGTAGAAGGCCAACAACCTTTGTTAGAAAGTGCAGAACCGATAAGTTTAGAAATAGCAGCCATTGAGGCCAAAGCTGCTGAAATGACCGCCAATTAATTTGATATGCTCTCTGGTTTTCTCCGAGGCAAAATCTAAAATCTAAAATCTAAAATCTAAAATCTAAAATCTAAAATCTAAAATCGAATGGCCGTTTCCCGAGACCAAGATGGTTTAGAAACGATTTCCGAGGGGATCGCAATTTTAATTGACCTCGCCGAACGGGGAGAAATTGATCCTTGGGACGTTAAGGTAATTGAAGTGTTCGATCGATGTCTGAGCAAGCTTACGAACGCCTGCGATACTGATCAGAGTAAGGATTTCTCCGATTTGTCCCACTCCGGCCAAGCGTTTTTGTACGCTTCAATGCTGGTTTTGCTCAAAGCAGAAAGTATCGTCCTCTCAGAACCCCCCGCGAATCCCGACGCCGACGAGCCTGCAGTAGAAGACGCAGAGCACTCAGGCGGGCGACACTTGCCGCAGCATTTAGAGCGGCAATTGCGCCGTCGCGGTGTAGCTCAACTACCGCAAAAACGACCGGTGACTCTCCCAGAACTGATTGAGCAGTTGCAGCTAATGAAAGCAGCAATGGAGCAGCAGACAGTTACCCCCCGGCGCCGCCCTACCTCAAAAATGCGATCGCAAGCGGCCCAGGCTATCTTTGAGCTAGCTCACCAAGAAAATCTCGTAGAAACTGCTAGTGAACTCGAACGGTTTCTGGCTCAGCGGGGCGCGGAAATTGACGAGGGTTGGCTGGACTTGGACAACTTGCTAGAGCTCTGGCATCATAAGGATTTGCACTCCTCTGTCAACCCAGAACACCCGGTATCCACTGGGGAAGTTCACTTGCCAAATCATGACCGCGTAGGTATTTTTTGGGCGTTGTTGCTACTATCGGCTCAGTCTAAAGTAGAGTTGCTTCAAGAGGAGTTTTATCAAGACCTCAAAATCCGCGCGCTTTGAGCTTAGAGGGTATTAGGTTCTCGGGCGAAACTAATAACTATGCCACTGCGTCGGTTAAAATTCCAGGGAGAATCTCGCTCTATGGCATTCTGTTGCTGAGTCCCGAATGCGGAGAGTGGCAGTGCGAAGTTCTTGGTGATTCCCTATTCCTGGTTTCTTAAATCTAGGTAAATTGGGGATAAATGATTGATAGCCTGGTACGATGTCGCCTATAAACTGGTCAGGATTTTGCTGTGCTCGATCGATTCGACGATCGCCACCGCTAGCATCTAATTGTTCAGTTGATATCAGTTAACAGAGGGTTGAGGAAGTTAAGAGTCAGGAACTCAGGGCTAAAGCCACTGAGCTTGTAAGAAATTGCAAGCTGTTCTGACCAGACCCCTCGAAAGAGGAGACGTTATTTAGGTCACGACACCGGAGAATGCGACGCTAGTTTTCCGCTCTGTCATCTGCAATTAAACAGTTTTAAAGTCACTGAAACAGTGTTGCAGGTCTAACAAGCTTTTATAACCAGGTCGAAGCGAACATTACCCCGAAAGGGAGGCTCCATAAGAGCAAACATTATGCGTACAGAGTTGCAAGGTTTGAGGCGCTAACTGTCCTGCCGAAAGTGCATTACAAAAGTACACTCCTGTCGAGCAACTCCAAGGCGGTAATGGATACAGAAAGATTAAAGGCGGTTGAAACCGCCCGTGTCGTTTCCCTCTCAGGTCTTTCATACCCTGAGTTTCCCACTTACCGAGTTTTTCTTATGAAAGCGATGATTCTGGCGGCCGGTAAAGGCACTCGCGTCCGTCCTATTACTCAGACAATACCCAAACCGATGATTCCCATCCTGCAAAAGCCAGTGATGGAGTTTTTGGTTGAATTGCTCCGCCAGCACGGATTTGACCAGATTATGGTCAATGTTTCCCACCTGGCCGACGTGATTGAAAACTACTTTCGCGACGGTCAAAAGTTTGGGGTACAAATTGCCTATTCTTTTGAAGGGCGAATTGAGGAGGGAGAACTGATTGGAGAGGCTCTCGGTTCTGCTGGTGGCATGAAACGAATTCAGGATTTCTCGCCGTTTTTTGACGATACTTTTGTGGTGCTGTGCGGCGACGCTTTGATTGACTTGGACTTGACTGCTGCTGTGAAGTGGCACCGGGAAAAAGGGGCGATCGCTACTATTGTTATGAAATCGGTTCCCCGCGAGGAGGTTCCCAGTTACGGAGTGGTGGTAACAGACGAGTCTGGCAAAATTAAAGATTTCCAAGAAAAACCTTCTGTAGAGGAAGCTCTGAGTACCGACATTAACACTGGTATTTATATTTTTGAACCGGAAATATTCAAATACATCCCTTCGGGCCAGGAATACGATATCGGTTCGCAGTTATTTCCCAAGCTAGTAGCAGAAGGCGCGCCTTTTTACGGGATTAGCATGGACTTTGAGTGGGTGGATATCGGCAAAGTTCCTGACTATTGGCGGGCAATTCAGAGCGTGCTGCTGGGACAAGTTAAAAATGTTTCGATTCCGGGAATTGAAGTGCGCCCCGGCATTTACGCTGGTTTGAATGTAGCTGTTAACTGGGATAAAGTTGATATTACTGGGCCTGTTTACATAGGGGGGATGACGATCATTGAGGATGGAGCAAAAATTGTCGGCCCGACAATGATTGGCCCAAATTGTTGGCTTTGCAGTGGCGCCACTGTGGAAAACAGCGTGATTTTTGAGTATTCCCGTTTGGGCCCGGAGGTGCGGTTGGTTGACAAACTGGTGTTCGGGCGCTACTGCGTTGATAAAACCGGGGCTGCGATCGATTTGCAAGCGGCGGCTCTCGATTGGCTGATTACTGACGCTCGCCAAGTTTTACCCACTCAACACGGAGAAGAGCGGCGCGCGATATCTGAAATTCTCGGTAATGGTGGATAATTGCTAATTGCTAATTGCTAATTGCTAATTGCTCAAGGTAAGGTGCGCCTAGCGCACCCTACTTTTACATTTACGATCTCAGCTTTCAATTCTGGTTATGTGCTTAGGTTGCACCTCACCTCTTCCACCATTCTCGCTTAACAGGCTTTCCGGCCTGTTCCACAAGAAAATCTACTGTTTGTGGAACAGGCCGGAAAGCCTGTTCATAAAAGGCTTCTTGACAGTGGTGCAACATCTCAGTTGCACCCTACATCTTGCACCATTCTCAATTAGCCGTAGGGGCGGGTTCGCCAACAGCCTTAAAGCTTGCAAATAGGTTCTATAAACCCGCCCGATCCCACGAAAAATCCTCTTATTGATATTGCTGCAAGATGTCAGTTGCACCCTACATTTTAAGACTGAAGATAAGTATATTGGCTGAGACTCCGCTCGTAATTTTGCAGCAAAAGTTGGGCCTCGGAAAGAGTAATTTTATTTTGCTGCAAAGCTTCTTCTGTCTGACGGCGGATGCTTTCAACCAAATTTTCTGAATCGTACTGTACGTAGCTGAGGACTTCTTTCATAGTGTCTCCTTTCACAACGTGTTCGATATGATAGCCAGAAGGTGTTAGCTGAATGTGAACTGCATTTGCATCGCCGAATAAGTTGTGAAGGTTGCCCATAATTTCTTGATAAGCACCTCCCAAAAAGAGCGCCAAATAGTAAGGTTCTCCAGGTTTGAGAGTATGCAGTTCCAAAACCGACTTCACATCTCGCAAATCGATGAATTGGTCGATTTTGCCGTCGCTGTCGCAGGTAAGATCGGCTAAAATACCGCGTTGAGTTGGTTCTTCGTCGAGTCGGTTAATTGGCATAATTGGGAACAATTGGTTAATTGCCCAACTGTCCGGTACTGACTGGAAAACAGATAAGTTGATGTAATAAATGGACGCCATCACCTTTTCTAAGTCTTCCAAATCGTCAGATACGTATTCATTTTGCCGCGCGATCGCCTGTATTTTATCGCAGCAAGCCCAGTACAACTGTTCGGTTTTCGCCCGTTCCGCAATTCCCAAATAGCCTAAGTTAAATAAACTGACTGCTTCTTCCTTGAATTGGATAGCATCGTGATAAACTTCTTGGTAATTTTCGGGACTGATAGATTGGTAAATTTCGTAGAGATTGCGCGGAATTTGGTGCGCGTTTTCGTCTACTGGTTCGGGTACTTCTCTGGGGACATCGCTAGTACCGAGTACGTCAAAAACTAACACTGATTGGTGAGAAGCGATCGCCCGCCCGCTTTCGCTAATGATAATTGGAACCGGGATTTTCCGCTCGTCGCAGGCATCTTTCACTCCCGCTACTACGTCGTTAGCGTAGTTTTGCATATTGTAGTTTTTGGAAGCGTGGAAGTTTGTTTTAGACCCGTCGTAGTCAACGCCGAGGCCACCGCCTACGTCCAAGTAGTTCATATTAGCTCCCAATTTAGCTAATTCTACATAAATGTGGCTGGCTTCTCGAATGGCGTCTTTGATAACGCTAATTGAGGAAATTTGAGAGCCGATGTGGAAGTGCAGTAACTGCAAACAACCGAGCATTCCCGCTTTTTCTAGTTCGCCGACTGCACGCATAATTTCAGGAATTGTCAAGCCAAATTTTGCCCGATCGCCCGTGGAACCTCCCCAGCGGCCAACCCCTTTGGTAGTGAGTTTTGCTCGCACTCCCAAAATCGGTTTAATGCCTAATGCAATGCTTGCGGCGATTGCGAGTTCTACTTCCTCTATTTGCTCCAGCACAATTACGGAAGTTTGCCCTAGTCGCTGCGCCAAAATAGCAGTTTCGATGTATTCGCGGTCTTTGTAACCGTTACAAATTAATAAAGCGCCTGGGTTTTTTAAGGTCGCCAAAGCTATCATTAATTCCGGTTTAGATCCGGCTTCGAGCCCGAAGTGATGGGGTTGACCGAAACGCACCAAATCTTCAATTAATTGTCGGTGCTGGTTGCATTTAACTGGAAAGACACCGCGATAGACATTTTTGTAGTTGTACCGAGCGATCGCTCTGGCAAAACACGAATTTAAGCGCTCGATCCGGTCTTCCAAAATATCAGAAAATCGAATCAGCAGGGGCAAAGCCAAATTTCGCTGTTTTAGGGATTCTACCAGTTCGCACAAGTCCAGGGAACCGCCGCGATCGCCCTTGGGAGACACTGTAACGTGACCGGCTGCATTGATCGAAAAATACGGTTCGCCCCAACCTTGAATTCGGTAGAGTTTCTCACTATCTTCTATTGTCCAAGATGCTTGTGGCAGTTGAGCCGCCGTTACCAAAGCAGTGTCTGGTGCCACCGAACTCGTGACTGTTGGCGAGTGAGTCGATAGCGGATCGAGATCGGAGAAAGCAGCGGTAGCTGGGGAACTCATCTTATCAGAAACCTCTTTGAGGAGTGGTCAAATAGATAGTTTATCGCACATATCGGGTTTCCTGATGTAGTTGAAAAATCACTTTGGGTACACGGGCTGGCGATTTTAGATTTTAGATTTTAGATTTTAGATTTTAGAATTGAGTCTACAGATAGATGAAAAGCGGGGATTGAACTACAATCTCAACCGTATTTGCTTTGCGGGACTTATTTCTTCAAACAAATATCCCTATGCAGGTGAACTCGGAAACCGGGTTTCCGAGTTCACCTGCGCCAAGAGAGTTGTCGGACGATCGCTCGCCCGACACACACTAACCAAAAATCACCTCCGGCGGCGCCATGTCAGCGCCCATAATCATTCCCCCGGTCTTAGACTTCTTCAAGCCCGGTTGAGGTGCTTTTTCTGGGGTCTTCTGAGCCGGTGCAACTGAGGCTGGCGGTGTCACCTGCGGTTGAGGTACTGCCTGTGCTCCTGGCACCACGGGTTGCTGCGACAGCCAACCCAAACCCCCTACAGCCCCAGCCATCAAAGCGGTGTAGCCGATGTACAAATGCACCGGACGCATTTGAAAGCCTTCGCCTGAGTCGGAATCGGAAACAGACACATACATACTGGGAATTGGAGTCGGAGCGGGTTTGGGCAAAGCATTCGCCATAGCGCTGCCGTCTAGTCCCAAGGCGTCGCCTAGTCTGCGGATAAAACCTCTAACGTAAATATCTTGGGGCAGTTTGTCGATTTCCCCATTTTCGATCGATTCGATGTGGTGCAGCGGCACGAGAGTTTGACTGTGGAGTTGGAGCAGGGATAGGGAGCGAATTTGCCGTCCCTTACGCAATTCTTTACCCAACTCCCGCAGGCATTCTTCTCGCTGTTGAACGGCTAAAGCTGCTTCTTCTTCCTTGGTGAGTTTTTTCGGCTTTTTGGGAAAACCGAACCCTGGAAAGAATTTTCCGGGGACGGTGACAGTTGCAGGTAGAGCCGACTCGACTTTAATTTCGTCTTGGGGCGCTTGTTTGCTGTCTTCAGAAGTGTTAGTTTCTCGATCGGAATTTTCTTCTGTGTCGGACTCGGTTTGGGGGGGCGCTTCCACAGTAGCGCTGCGCCAATAGAAGACAGGAGCAGTTACTGGTGGCTCCAATTCTTGAATTTCTGTCACCGTCTCAATAGCGGGACTTACAGCAGTAACACTCTCTTGGGCTACTTGCGCTTCAATTTTGTTCTGTTTGGGAAATCGATCGAATGCGAGCTTGACGGCTTCTCTGCTAACTGCTCTAATTAAAATTTCGGCAGCGGAGGCTGCTTCGCCCAACATTGTTTGCAGGCTAGCTAGAGCGTGGCTATAGGTGTCGCTACAGAGGAGTTCAGCTTCTATTTGACCTAGAACAGAACGAAAACTTTCTTGAGAAATTTCAATAGTTGGGTGATCTGTCACCCCAAAATAAGCCTCGGGTTTCAGTGCCATGATATTCATGTTGTCTTGGTAGAAGGTATCTGAGTACGTTCTTCGACAGGTTGGCAGTGATTCCGGATGTCGGTTGGGGGAGAGTGGGAGAGTGGGGCATCGGGCATCGGGCATCGGGCATCGGGCATTGGGCATCGGGCATCGGTTGCCCCTCCCCAATAACTATTGTTTGTGGATGCGATCGAGCAACCAAAGAGCCCCGAAAATCCCGACAAAATGGGCAACTGTGGCGTGAGTATTGGCGAGTACCACAAATATATCTAGAGGCTGAATAAATCGACCCACATCAACTGCGGCACCGAACAAGGCTTGCGGCTGAGCTAGAGATTTCGCTAAAAGCGTGCCGCTGATGGCTTCTGCGCCGATCAGCGTCAGGATCATTCCTGACAAGTTGCTCATCAGTGCCAGCCGCACCTCTTTGATGGTGTCTGCTTTTTTGGGGCGCGCTGCGTTACCGGGCGATCGCAGTTGTCTCGACAAACGGGTGAAGCGGAAAGAGCGATATACGCTGTAAGCGAGTACGGCTAGCCCGCAAATGGCAAAAAAAACGCCCCCGCCGGTGCCGGCACTGGTTGAACGCCCAGCGACGGTAGTGCTGGGGAGGGCGAAGGGGATGGCAAAGAGCAAAATGATCCCCGCTACAACCGCTAGCACTAACTGTACCCAGAAGCAAACCCAGCCTGTTGTACGAAGGGCAAAGGCTACTCGCTGTACGGCGACAGGAAGCTTATCGTTATCTAACTGATTAGTCATATTTTGAGCGGGTATAATTAATTGGCATTAGTTGGCAGCAGTTTTTTCTCTTCGGGGACGGTTGACGGCGGTTAACCCTCTTTATAATAGAAGTAGCAATGTTTAAGATTTGTAACTAACATTGGATTTCACATTTGAATAGCGTCGATCGCCAGGTATCCAAAGCAATGACACAACTACAACCCACCGTCACTCCCAAACTGGAACAGCCAAAGTTTGGCTTCAACAGCTACGCGGAACGCCTTAACGGTCGAGCCGCGATGATCGGTTTTTCTCTAACTTTAATTATCGAGTATGTCACAGGCCAGGGCTTGCTGTCCTGGTTAGGTCTCAACTAATTTTAGCAATGGCGCGGTCAGCCTTACACTTTGTCTTGACTCGAACGGCAGCGGGTGTGGCTTCTGCTGACCGCGACAAATTCGGGAATTGATTAAAATATTAATTAGAAAGAAGCCCAGCGACTTCTCTGCCGAGAGAGTTCTGTTCCCGAATGCAATAGCTGGCTTTTGGAGGTATATATGGGGTGGAATTTTGATTTGACAAGCTTGGCAATTTTGCCTCGCTCCCGTACAATTCCCCACAGGCGAGAAGATTAATTTAGGTGAAGCTAGTCTTTGAGCTAGAAATCCCGATCGTTCCGCCAACTCTAAGTTTTAGAGATGGCTCTAATCGCTTAATGCTTTATTAAACTTGCCATCAAGCGAATTATGGCGACCATATTGACAGGCGCTCCGTTTTATGTAACATTCTCAGGATAATGCCGAAAACCAAGGCAAAAATTTTCTGGTTTGTAAACCACGGTCGATTTAAGACTGACCAGCCTATAACAAGGTCGAACGGGATACCACGATTCGTTAAATGGGTTGAAAATAATGGTTCAACAATGGCTAAAAGCTTCAAAAAGAATAGTTGTACTGACTAAAAAAATAGGGTGGGCTACACCCGAATTTACGCCTGTGGACAAGTAGGAGCCGACTCCCTTGGCAGAAGCAGGAATCAGACCCTCTAGAAAATACTTCTAGTTGAATGGTGAAACTGAGATAAGTTTAGCCAAGTTTTGTATAGCAGCTTGTAAATAAATATAGAACAGAGTAAAACCAAATGAATGCTTCATGGACGCGACTTTTGAGGTCAGCTTACCGTAAAGAGCCAATTACCAGCTTTGTTGTGACAGTGGGCGTTGTCGATGCAGCCATCGGCAGCATGGGTGCGAGTGGCTCTTTATTGGCTTTTGGGCTTGGCACCGCTGGGGTGGCGATGGCTCTCCGCTGGTGGCAATTTTACCGCTCTGCAGCCGAACAAACCGCACCTGCTCCCGAATACTATCTTCCTCCTCAGTCTTCTAGACCTCAGTTACCGGTGCTTAATGTGTCTAAAAAAAATCCTCCTTATTAAGATTACTGGGCAATGCTGACTGGGCGATGTGCCGATCGACTCCCTGGATCTGAGGCACCAAAAGATAGGGCAAGAAAGTCTTTCGATCTTGGATGCTTGGTTTATGAATATTTCTGTTGCCGAGAAACTGTACAAAATTGGCTCTGTAGCTGCCTGTAGCGGTTTGTCGGTCAAAACTGTTCGTTACTATGAGGAGATGGGCTTGCTGTCTCCTGCGGTGGAGCGATCGCCCGCGGGCTATCGCTTGTTTGGCGAAACCGTATTCAACAGGTTGGCGTTTATTAAACGATCTCAGACTCTGGGTTTGAGCCTTCAGGAAATTAAGGATATTTTAGAGGTTCGCGATCGGGGAGAGTTGCCTTGTTCTGAAGCGAAGCAGCATCTAACGGCTAAAGTAGAGGAAATTTCCGTGCAAATTGCAGCCTTAGAAACTTTGAAGAGGGAGTTGCAAGGCATTCTCAAGTGCTGGCAAGAGCAACCCTCGCAGGCGAGCATTACTAGCACGATTTGTCCGAACATTCAGCGGGATTGAGCAGCGGAAAGATACAAAAAAAGGGAAGGAATTATGGGTTTCCTTCCCTTGATGGTTTTGTTGGTGGTTTTGTGGGTGATTTTGTCGATCGTGTTGAGCTTTTAACTGTTTTCGCAGAGTTTGCTGTTGCTTTTTGAGTTGCCGAGCCCTGGCTGAGCCGCCTTTACCTTTGGAGTTTCTACCCTCGCTGCGAGGAGACTCCCAACTTTTTAGTCTCATGTTTTTCATTTTTTGCACTACTTCTATAATACACCGCCAGATTTTCACTGTCAAGTATTTTTTAGAGCGAAGTTTCGTAGTATCAACTGTTGAGTGATTGGGATTTGCTAAAGGCATAGCGATGGTGCGCCCCTAAACACTCTACAGCCCGATCGTGCCCCCATAAGCACCCTACAATTAGAGTTTTTTGTGGATTCCCTTAACAGCCCTAATTGTGTATATTTATCAGTCCAAATATCCGGCGGGTATTTCAGCATCTGTAAAAATTGGCAGCGTTTCCCAAATTTTCACCCATTCCGGAAATTGGGCTACTTTTTTTAGCTGGAGCGACATTTCTATTAAGGAAAATCCTAAATTGTGGAAATCTTGAATAAGTTCGGCTTTCAAGAAAATTTCATTTTTAGCTAAATCGGGAGCATTAGTCGCAATGACAACGCTGTTGCCGGTTTCTAAATTGCATATATAAACTTGTGCGAACACAGTTTGAATCGTTTTCACCGCTGCCGCATTAAACTCTTGTTTGTGGAACAGGTGGACAACTAGAACACCTGCGCTTGACAAGCGAGTTTTGCACAGTTGGTAAAATTCTTGTGTCACCAATTTATAGGGCATATAGCCGCTGCCAAAACCAGCATCCACGATAATTATATCGTTTTTTACTATGGAATCTTGTTGGGCTAGATATTCGCGTCCGTCTTGAATGACTACTTTGAGTCTGTCGTCGAATTGAATGCCAAAAAATTTTTGAGCTACTTCGACTATTTTTTGGTCAATATCTGTACATTCGACTATCGCGTTAGGGAAATAGTGGTGGAAAATTCTGGGGAGAGTGCCGCCACCAAATCCGATTACATAGATTTTTTTTGGGTTAGTTTTCCAGACTAATGCTAGCAGCACGGATCGGGAATAGGGAAAAATTAAATTTAGTGGATTGTTGAGGTCTAGGATAGATTGAGCTACATTTGTGATTAAGGTTTCTCTGTCTGCTAAGAGCAGTAGTAGCACTGAGTTTATTTTTTTTACGGCGATGCAGTTGTCGCCGGAGTTTTGTTGAAATAGGAAGCCATCTGGCTGTTGCTGAAGCCAAGTGATTTGTTGGTTAATAGCTGCTAAGTTGCTGGTTTGTCGATCGCCTTTATAATCAGTCATACGATTTTAGATTTTAGATTTTAGATTTTAGATTCAGGGTAAACGAATCTTAACTTTAACCCAAAATATGCTACAGTTAGATCCGACTAATTTTTTATGTACTTTATTGTAGTTCAAGATTGTGATCGAGGGCAAGAGGTTTTAGTAAAGCTGTAACTTGGCAACAAAAACAAACAAACAAATAAATTCATTGCCAAAAGTGTATATTTTAAATACCATTTTTTTTTAGTTTTTCCACATTGAACGACCTAAGAATAGAAAAAAGTAAAGAAGATTTGCTCAAAGATATTAGATCGATCGCGATTCTAGCTATCCAGACGCGGTGCCGACGGATGGGTGGCAAGAACAGCCTATGGTAACGCCAAATATGAATGGTTCAAAAGCTTTCTATAATTACCGGTATACCATCTCATGACCAAGAATTTCTTGATGGTACCCGCCACGTGATTTATCCGTGGAATCAATCCAAAATCTAAAATCTAAAATCCTCAAGCCCCCGAATTTATCTCGCGCAAGTCAATCCAAAATCTAAAATCTAAAATCTAAAATCGAATGACAGGTTTAGTCTCCTTATTTGCCCGAAGTGAACCGCAGCAGTTTCAAGAATATTTTTTGAGTTGGGTAAATGCGATAATCGGGGAATTAGAACTAAACGCGATCGCCCTTCATTGATGGCAAAACAATGAAACTATCTTATGACCGAAATGAGCAGCAAAAAGCCCTATATATATTCACTGCATGGTCTTCAACTCATCAATTAGTTTGAGGGCAAAAAAAAAGAGATAAAAAATTTAATGAGCTAGATGAGTATGAATCCGTAGAATGGCGGCTGAGTGTGTCGGAGTTAGTTTGAATAATTCATGTAGGGGCGATTCCCTACGGGATAGCTGCGCTTCATGCACTTTTTGACAATTGGGGATGTAAGGGCGATCGCCCTTTGGGAAAAAGAACAATTGCGCTACACTCAAAACATTATCCGACAAGACTGATGCACTCCGACTAAAGAAACCGGGTTTTTTACCGAATTTGCAGGCTACAACGAAGTATTTTGATAAAAAACCCGGTTTCTGGGCCTCATGGGTAAGTCCTATTAAATAGATGACAAGGGATGTCGGCCGCAATCAAAGCTTCGAGAGGGCGATCGAGCTTTGACGAGTCTTCGTAGATGCCGACAAACTGACTAACGCAACCTAAAGATTCGTCTTAAGGCATTTTTTACCTGTCACTGAAGAGTCTGTACATCAGGATATGCCAGAATTTTTGCATCAGCAGTTAGTAAGGGACACCCGCAAATCCTCGCAGTTGCCACAATGATTTGATCTGCTGGATCGCGGTGAAAACCTGTGAGTTTAGTTGACTCAACAATGATGGGAATGGTGAGTTCGAGTAGCTGCACTCCGGGATAAGCCAAAGCTTGTTTTAACTACTCATCAACTATAACGGACAAAGTAAGTCTTCCCATTTCTACTAATTTAGCAACCTCCCAACAAGAAATGATGCTGATTCCTAAACCTTGAGATTGATATTGTTGTATCCTGTCCCGATGTTTCTGAGTTAGTCGTGTGTTATCGTCAACCCACCAAACCCATATATGAGTATCTAGTACAATCATTGTAACACTTCCCAATCTTCCAAGGAAACCGCAGGTTCAAACGGCTCATTATAGCCAATGACAGTGCCTCGCAAAGGATATAGAAAAGTATTTTTCATGGTTTCATTTACCAAATTTAGATAGCTAATGAATTCTCGATATCCATCCAATTCTGTTTGTTCTTCGGGAGTGAGATTTGATGCTTGTTGTTGAGCTGTTAAAGTTTGAATTCGTTCCTGGGTTTGAATAGAAGCGCTAAATATTAAGAGTCCGTTGACTAACTCAATGCGGACAGAACCTTCGCTGGGCAAGCTGTTGGGTAAGTGAGGCAGCTTGATGGGCAAATTAGCAATCATGGCATTAATTGACTGTATTTGATGTTGTTTTTTTAATTATACCGATCGCTCTGTTGAATTTGACAGTGGTTGCCATGCTGAAATTATAGGGCGATCGCACTTTCGGACAATAAGGGCGATCGCACTTTTGGTTATTTGGGGGAAAAGGGATCTCGCTATCAATTTTTACTCTCGAATGCGAATTCTGTAAACTTCTACCAGTAGTAATTTACCTCGATAATGCTCCTCACTATCGTGCAATGATAAGTATTCTGTTAGCCTTGCCATCAACTGAGGAATAATTTCAGGGTGATTTCTCAGTTGAATAGAAATGATTCCTTGATATGAACTTGGCGGATAAGTCACAATATCTGAGAAGTCTCCATTCAGAGAAACAAGTATGGCATTGAATTCCTGAGCTTTGGCAATGACAATAGTATCTGGAGATTCTATTGAGATGTAATCTCCCAATACAAAAACTTCATGTCCGGTATCACGAAGTATTTGAATAATAGACTTAGGAACGCATTGATCGATGAACAATCTTAAACTCATTAGGCAACTGTTTCAAAATCCGACAAATCGCGAGCATAATCAAGACAAGCAGCTATCTGTTCTTTGGTGATATCTGGAAACTCGTCGATGATTTGTTCTACAGTGTTATTTGATGCTAAATATCCTAAAATCAGGCCAACGGGAATTCTAGTCCCTTTGATTCTTGGTTTACCTCGCAGTACATCGGGGGTACTAACGATATGTTCTCTCCAGTTTACAGGCATAACTTGTCCTTTCTGAATCTGAGAAGTTATATTATCTAATCTGACAAGTTATATTTTAACTTAAGGAATGGCGATCGCCCTTTGGGATTTGACATGGGAAAGGCGATCGCACTTTCGGACAATAAGGGCGATCGTACTTTCGGAAAAAGAAACAATTGCGCTACACTCAAAGCATTATGAGACAGCTTTGAGGTATTGCGTTACAGGCTTCAAATCGATGTCATCGTTGTCAGTCAGTATTTTAAATAAATGACGCGGAATGCCGGCTGCAATCAAAATTTCCAAATCGCGATCGAGCTTTGAGAAGTCTTCATAGATGCCCACAAACTGACTTACGCAAGCTAAAGATGAATCTTTCGGGTCATTGACTCCCGTGTATTTGTACTGAATATCAAAACCTGCTTTTTCGCCAATTTCTTCGATATCCCAGTCTACAAGATTAAGATCGATCGCTTCAACGGCCAGGGCAATATGACCGGGCGGTATGGGGTCAAGAGGCTCGCAGCACCAGCCCTCAGAATGGTTCCAGACACTTTGACCAACTGATTCTCGAATTTTCATGTATTTTCCCTCACTGAAAGTAGCAGCGAAACCAGGCTTTGCCTTCAGGGCGAACATCTGCAAGAGACCGTTCATATTCAGTTGCTAGCTGTTGGCATTTCTTTTTCGCTTCTTTTAGGTTATACGCTTGTACGGGTTCGTTGATGGGATTGCCAAGCTCTTCTTTTTCCCGTTCTGGATCTCTCACTTGTCCCCCTTTTTGCTGCTCTTGCTGGATGAGGGGACTTGCTGAGCCTGAAACCACATCTCGATCGCCTCTTCCAACCCTTCTCCTATATTTAGCTGCTTCAGAGTACACGCAGCTTTAAACTGAAGTCCTAGTTCTTTTCGGACATCTCCCGATAGCTGTATGTAATTTGGGTCGTGTCGCTTGGCTGGCACTTCCGTACTTTTTCCCATTTAGGCTTCCTCCAATTTTTATATTCTCACGATCGTACACCTGTTATGCTGATATGTTATCATGTTAACAAGTTGAATATGTGCGCGAGTGAATAAAAAAAGGGCGATCGCCCTTTGGGATTTGAAATGGGAAAGGCGATCGCACTTTGGGATTCGGGATGGGAATGCCGATCGCACTTTCCGACAATAAGGGCGATCGAGCTTTGACGAGTCCTGGTAGATGCCGACTGGCCTGACTTACGCAAGCTAAAGATTCATCTTTCGGGTCATTGGTAGTAATGTCGGTAATTTATTTGCTATACTTAAAGCATCGTCCTAGAGCGTTTAAAAGGAGCAATAGTGTCAGCAAAAGATTACTATCATCCAGTTGTGAAACAGGCCCTTGTTAAAGCTGGCTGGAAAGTTACTCATGACCCATTGTTCTTGAAATGGGCTAAGCGAAAACTATTTGTAGATATCGGAGCCGAAAAACTGATTGGCGCTGAAAATAATCAGTCTAAGATAGCTGTTGAAGTTAAAAGTTTTATCAGTGACTCTAAAATTTTAGATTTAGAGAAGGCTTTGGGACAATACATTCTTTATCAGAAAATTTTAGAACAAACTGAACCGGAAAGAACGCTCTATCTTGCCATACCTGCGATGTCTTTTGAGGAGCTTTTTATTGAAGATAAGTTTGCCGATATTTTATTGGTCGATAATCATTTGAAGTTGATTGTTTTTAATCCACAAATAGAGGAAATTGTTAAATGGATACCCTAGTAGATTGTCGCCAGATTGTTAAAGGGATTCTTAATGAATACTCAGGTTTTTTTGATTCTGAAAGTGAGGTACAAAGTCAAGTAATTTTCGATTTAGAAAACGATCGGTATATGTTACTATCAATGGGATGGTTTCAGGGGAGAAGAATTCACGATTGTGTTATACACATGGATATTATCGACGGTCAAGTTTGGATTCAAGCCAATAATACCGATCGCTCGATCGCTGAAGAATTAGTAGCAGCGGGCATTCCCCCTAAGTTAATTGTTTTAGGACTTCAACCGCCAGAAGTAAGAGCTTATACAGCTTATGGCGTACCAAATTCAATACAGTCTCAAGAATTATTGCAAGTGGGTTAAATTTGCAGGGGAAGAGCGATCGCCCTTTTGGTTATTTGGGAAAATAAGGTAGATCGCACTTTAGGAAAATAAGGGCGATCGCACTTTGACCAGTCCTCATAGATGCCGACACTGAAAGTAGCATCGCACTTTGGGAAAAAAACTATCGCCCCTAAGAATAAAAGGGGCGATACCACTACATTTCAAAGCAGAATAGGGGAAAGTGGGGAATCAGGCAACGAAAAGTCAGGAGGCACAAACACGGGCGTATCTGGTCGAGGTATAGGCGTACTCTGAGGAGGTGGCTGATTAGCTAAAAGGTTTGCAGTTGTGACACTGGAAGCCTGAACATTATTCAGTTGGGCTAATTGTTCACCTGTACTTTTTACAGTAAGGAGAGTATTAGCACCTGCGGTTTGAATCAAGATGTCACCGATATTTACATCGGCTGGTACTTGGATGAAATCAGTTGTATTGTCAAAGTCGGTGATGATGTCTAAACCGCCACCTGTTGACAGGGCAAATGTATCACTTCCCTGTCCGCCAGTGAGAGTATCAATGTCCCTATCACCTGAGAGAAAATCATCGCCTGCACCCCCAGACAATTCATCGTTGCCTTTGCCACCAAATAAAGTGTCGTTTCCCTCTCCACCTGAAATGCTATCTTGACCGTCGTTTCCCAGAATTAGTTCGCTGATGGTAGAGCCTGTAACTGTATCATTGCCACCTCGAAGCCAGACACCGCCAGGAATATCTGTTAGTGGTCCAGGGGATAATTCGATCGATTCTGCGGTGTTATCGCCGAACAAGCGAAATAGACCATTATCATTGATAAATCTTAATGCCATCGTTATTTGTTCTCAAATGTGAAGTTTATTGGAACCAGAAATGGATTTTAGGGAAATGAATTTGAGAGTAATCGCTTTTAACACAAAATGAGCG
This sequence comes from Microcoleus sp. D3_18_C2, assembly GCF_036702395.1. Taxonomy (NCBI): domain Bacteria; kingdom Bacillati; phylum Cyanobacteriota; class Cyanophyceae; order Oscillatoriales; family Microcoleaceae; genus Microcoleus; species Microcoleus sp. D3_18_C2. Next base: position 28,768 of record NZ_JAUBTG010000013.1, read on the forward strand.
ATCGCTTAGCATTGACAAGGTAGATTTGTCCTAATTCCATTCAAGTTAATTTGATGGGTTAAGAATTCCAGATTCTTTTAACCTCACCATTAGAACTTACATAATTTAATCCATTTATTCCGCTAGGAAAAATGGCTGTTATCACACCCTCGTGACGAGGAATCTCAAACTCTTCTTTCGCTTTAAATCCCACAGGCTGTAACTGCCCTATATCGCTAAACCTGTCACCCTGGTGAGATGGAAAATCGAAGTCGCCGCGCAACATTATCTCAGAGAAAAGATTGACGACACCATTATGATAATCTGTGGCTTTGTTGGTCTGTTTTTCTATAAATTTATACCCGCGTTCCTCATAGCCAATAAAATTAACTATATAGGAATCGTTAGCACTACTAGCTCTGGGATTATCACCTGCTAAACCTCCGGCGCCAGCGGCGTCTGAAACGACCAATGCAATAGACTTAGTTGCGGCTTTATTGAAATCTATTGTACGATCATCAATCTCATCTCCTGGGTTATTGCCATCAATATCATAACTCCCTTTATTAGTGCCACCAGGAAAAGCTGGATCGAGTGCAACAAGTTCCTTCACACCTCCACTTATTCTTCCTATTTCAGAGGCAACGTAAGAGCCTAAACTATGACCTAAGAGAATAGTTTTTTGAGGATCTATTCCTAATTCTTGCAATCTATTCGTAGCCCATTTAGCAACTGGCCTGATCCGCCTCGCAGCGTCGTAAGGAGGAGTTCCACCATCGTTTGCTGCTTCTTTCCAGTCTAAGTAAAGTACCTGAGAATTGGGGTAATATTGACTAGCTGCTGCTGTTTTTGCTAAGTCAATAGTTAGATTGTCATTATCCCCACCGCCACCCCTACCATGAATCACTACAACAGTGTCTTTGTTGAGGTCAAGATTGCTACTATCGGCTGGCTTCTTGTTACGATTCTCATCATAAAGCGATAGATTGACTGCGAAATCTTTGTTTTCTACCCTAATACTATCTACAGATTTCTCCCAAGAGATATCGACACTGGCATCACCAGTAATATCATAATGCCAAAACTGCACTCTATATGAACCACTCTGAGTGGGAGTCCAGCTATACTCTTTAAAAATGCCGGGAAGCGTTTGCCATTCAGGTTCTGTTCTGGCTTGATTCAGAGGCGTGATCAAGTTAAAACCTGATTGACCAATCTGTTTGGCACCTATCACGATGTTATCATCTGCACTGACTCTAAATTTATAAGTCTTGCCAGCTTCAAAATTTGCTTGGGTATAACCACTGGTAGCAAAATAGTTTAGTTCGTTAACAATATCAGTGTTAGCAGGATCAAAAGGAGAGCCTTTACCCCAATTGATATAAATACCATCCTTACTATCACCTCGATTTCCACTCTGAGAGGTAATTTGATCGGGTTTTTGGAAATCAAAGTTTCGGTTTCTCCAGTCAGTATAGCTCCCAAGAACCCACGCCTGCTGACTCATTTCTATTGTGGTATCTTCACCACCTAGCACAACAGTTGCTGTATCATTTTTACCCTTCAACCCCTGAAGCTCACCCTCACTCAACTCCTTCCCCTGAACGATCGCCCCAAAAATCGCCCCCTCATCTCCCGGTGAATCCGTAACATTCAACCGCGCATCAACAGAGTGTCCGATTTCTTCCAGCAACACATCCGCAACCGCAGCCGGATTCGCCGCATTCCCAGCCAAAAATTCCTTCGATAAATAAATCGTATCCGTCGCCGCAGCAAAAGCCCCATTCGCCGCATCAATCTCAGCAGACGAGACAACCTTCACCGGGGGGATATCACTAAAATCTCCATGAAACCATCCTTCAGCTAAGGCTTTCGCACCCGCAGCATCCCAGTTTTCCCCAAAAGCCACATTCAGCTTAGCTACGAAATCTGGATCAGCCGCAAACTTACTCAAATCCCCATAAACCTCTGACATCGCCTGACCTGTTAGCAAATCGACAGAGCTATCCGGTAAACTGCTGTTGGAGTCCGCGATCGCCCCATTAGCCATCCGGGTTAGCGCAGCATCAGGCAAGATGATATTGTCATAGGCTTCTGGCGTTAAAGTCGGGATATTAACTTCCTCACCAACACCCCCCGTTAGCACGCGGTTAGCATCTAGCTGCGGGATAATTGCCTTAGTGGGTTCTAGGCTGGCATTCCAAGGGGCGATCGCACTTTCGTTATTAAATTCAGGCGTGAAAAAATTAGACACGTTATTCCCTCGTGTTGATTAGAGACAAGTACATAGACTTGCCCTGTGTTTGCTTGGATTAAATAAACTGTTTGTTGTAAAAGCCGATCGGTCGAGCGCGCCCATTGTTGAATCTGAGTATTCCTACTCCGCGTCACACCGCCCCAACAAACTCAACTATATTTGATGTATATAACAATACACTAAGCACAGTTAGCACACAACTAACAAACGCTAGCAATTTCGGTTATGCTATCGTTAGCCACATCTCAACACACCCGACAATGGCATCAAAAGAAGACTTATTTGCCGAAGCCGCCAAACACTGGGACTTAGAAAGACTGTACCAAGCTTTTGCAGAAGCTAAACGGCAAATCTCTCCCCGATCGCGCAGGGGACTAACAGAAACAGAAAAACTCTACCTCCGAGGATTGCTTTCCGGTTGCAGCCCCGCCGAAATCGCCCGCCAACTGTTTCAGAGTTCCAAAAGTGCAGAGGTTTATTTATGTAAAACTTTATACCAATATGTTAAAAAACTCGCCGATGTACCTAACGAACCTGTAGGAAATTGGCGCAATATTTGCGATCGGCTACAGGAAGCCGGATATAAAACTCTGTCTTCTCCTGAATTTAAAATAAATAATTCTGTACCTACAGAAGCATTAGTAAAAATAGTTGGTATAGGTGTGATTGAGAAAAATACAGTATCAATTGATATTAACATTCGACTAGAATTCCCCTCAACTTCAGAAACTCCGAAAAAAGAAGATTTGGATAAAGACGGTTAGATGGGCGATCGCACTTGGGGACAGAAAGGGATATCGCCCCTCCACACAGAGGCAAAAATGTTAATAATCTTATAGCCGATCGTTTTAGAAGGAACTTTTTGATAAAATATCAAAATTAAAACAGCTTCACCCGCTTCGATTTTACCTAAAACAATAAAATCAGTCAAATTTATGTCTCGATTAAGTATCAGATCGAACAAAAAAGCTCTGGGCTTTGTGCTGGGTTTATTAATTTTTGTCATTTTTATTCCCGGATGTTGGGCTTTAACAACTAATATTGCTCCCACAGCAGTACGGCAAGTAGATAACACAGTAGCTGTGCGGGCAGATGTACAAAATACATCAAATTCTCGCTCTTCTTTAGGAGTTGGGCTTCACGGTATTGCTGACTCGTCAACACAATTACCCTTTTTAGATGCTTTCAAATCTTCTAGACAATGGATAACTCAATGCGTCAGCGGACAACCAAACTGTCAAGGTGAATGGGATACAGAAGAGTATAATCTTTTAAACCTTGATGAAAATGGGTGGGTGAAGTCTCTCCCCTCGCCCGAAGATGCTCCTAAATATACTAGGGTAAGTACCCTATTACTTAGGGAAATCCCCAATCGCTATCCTTCAGGGCAATATATTGTTACTTATGAGGGTGAAGGTGCGATCGAATATAGGTTTGATGCCAAAAAAGATGAGGCTGCGTCGAAACCAGGGAGGGATATCATTAATGTCGATGCCACACAAGGCGGAGGCATAATGATTACAATTACTGCTACCGATCCCAATAAAACAGGGAACTATATCCGCAATATTAAAGTTGTTCACTCCCAAGATGAACAGCTTATTCAAAGCGGTGAAATATTTAATCCGCTGTTTATAGACAAGATTAAAAAATTTAGAGTTTTGCGTTTTATGGACTGGATGGAGACAAATGGTTCTGAACAAAAACAATGGTCAAACCGACCTAAACCAGAGAGTGTATCCTATTCTTACAGAGGCAGTGTTCCCATAGAAGTCATGGTGAATTTAGCTAATAAAGTTCAAGCAGAACCCTGGTTTAATATGCCGCATCAGGCTACGGATGAATATATGACTAACTTTGCTAAAATGGTAAAAGATAGTTTAGATCCAAAGCTGAAAGTTTATGTAGAGTATTCTAATGAGGTTTGGAATTGGTTATTTCCACAATCTCATTATGCTTTGGAACAAGGTAAAGCGAAGTGGGGAGATAAAGGCGATGCTTTTATGCAATGGTACGGAATGCGTACTGCTCAAATGTGCGATATCTGGAAAGGTGTTTTTGAGGATCAAAAGAATCGAGTTGTCTGCGTGTTAGGAACTCAAAGAGCCTGGAGAGATTTAGAAACTTATTCTTTAGAGTGTTCCTATTGGGTGGCTGAAGGCAATAAACCTTGTTATCAACACGGTATTGATGCCGTAGCCATAGCTGGATATTTTAGCGGCAACTTGGGCGGGAAAGAAAGTGTCAGCACAGTAGAGTCTTGGTTGAATGACGCAGATGGCGGATTTGGCAAAGCTTTTAAGCAATTAAGAGAGGGCGGGTTACTGCCGGGGTTCAAAGATAGTTTGCCCGATGTTGAGAATGACTTTAAGTATTTCTTAGATGTGGCTCAAAAAAAAGGTCTCAAGTTATTTGTTTACGAGGGCGGTCAACATATTGTAGGTATTGAAGGAGTTGAGAACAACGAAAAACTGACTGAGTTTTTTATGGCATTAAATAGGCGTCCTGAAATGTATGATATGTACACTCAATTACTGAATAGTTGGAAACAAGCTGGAGGCAGTCTTTTCATGCACTTTGTGGACGTTGGTGGATTTAGTAAGTGGGGAAGTTGGGGGGCTTTGGAATATGTGGAACAAAAGGGTTCGCCTAAGTATGATGCTTTGATGGATTTTATTGATAAGAATCCTTGCTGGTGGGATGGGTGTGCTGTGGAGGGATGATCGGGAATTGGGTGCAATCAAGAATCGTTCGATCGCACTTCCTCAAACTCTCCAGCATCCCCCGGCAAACCCGAACCCTCGCTACTCCTCAACCTGGGCGATTCCCCATTACTAGCACCGGCACCGTAAACCCCAGAATGCCTGCCCTCCAAACCCGAATCCCTCAGCGAAAGCGCACTTCTTTGACTCGGCGACAATCTATCTGTCGATCGGCGATTTGTCCCAGACATCGGTGGCTTGCGAGTTAAAGTTTTCCAAGCAGCCTTAATCCCAGTCACCACGCTGCGAGTAGTTACCTGCACATTTTGCGCCTGCTTTTTGGCGCTACCAATACTTCGATCGACCTGTTTGACAACCTCGCCCGCACTTTGTACTCCCTCGCTGACATCATCCGTCAACTCGCTAATTTCCAGCCCCGTCAAGCGAATCGCCTCCAAAGTCGGCGGAAATTCGCGAGAAAGCGTGTCAGCGAGCTTTTCCACGCTGCGGGCCGCCCTGGCCAGCGCTTGCACTGCAGGTATTAAAGTCACTAAAACAGCAGTCAGGCTAACTGCCACTAGCAAAATTGAAAGTCCTAGCCAAAATATAGGATCGCTCACTTGAATCTGGGATTGGGGGTTGAGAATTTCATGCCATTTAGCGGATGGGAGGGCGCGAGGAGGGACTCACTTCAGATTCAGCTTCCGACAGGGTTTGGCGTTCCCGCTGAGTCGCTTCCAAACCGGCCGCGATCGCCTCTTTGAGTCTAATCAAAGTTTCGTCCCAATTTCGGATGGCAGTTTCAGAAAGTCGATCGGCCTGCAACTGCACGCTAGTCGATAAATCTTCCGCCAACTCCGGCAAAGCATCGGCTGATTTTTTCAATATCTGCCGCGTCTCCTTGCCCGGTCGCGGTGCCATCAGCAAGCCAGTCACGGCCCCGATCGCAGAACCCACAAGCAAACCGCCAATAAATAATCCTGAACGTTTAGTTGACATTTTTATAACTTCTCTCCATACACCAATTTTAGGGGCGTTTGCCTGATCGCAGCCCTTTACAAAGGTAGAAATATTGTTGAAAACCCTAGGGAGTCAGCACAGGCGGCAATTTTAGGATAGCTTACCTCAAACGTCGATCGCGCCTGGACCAAAGCATCCGTCCCAAACCCAGCAATCCCAAAAGTTGCTGAACCTGTTGCAGTTGCAATTCTAGTTGTTGATAACGCCGTCGTAGTTGGCGAGTACCTTGCTGCCTTTTACCAAGGAAATCCGGCGACATACTGAGGACATTGCTGCTACAGCGTTCGATTGCTGCGATCCGAAGTTCCAAACGTGCGATCGTCCGCCTGATTTTCCCCACCTTCGCAGCGATATAAAAACAGACCAGAGATATCATTAAATTGATAATTACCACACCCGCCAGCATTATTTTACCTGCTTTCAACTAATCCCTTTTGCCATCTCAATAACCTTTCAGTCGTCTTCAGACGACTTAAGCTTTGAGGCAGGGGTTTAAACCCCTGCCCGACTGCCGGACTATTGTAACAGCCCCAAAATACCCCTTGTAAAAGTTTTAAGCCTGAGACATAGCAGGCAAACAAACCTTAGTACCGCCCAAACCGCAATAACCGTTCGGGTTTTTAGCAAGATACTGCTGATGATAGCTTTCTGCGTAATAAAACTCAGGAGCATCAATAATTTCAGTAGTAATCTTGCCGTAACCGGCCGCCGTCAAAGCCTGCTGGTAAGCATCTCGCGAAGCTTCAGCTAACTGCATTTGGCTAGCTGAATACGTGTAAATGCCCGATCGGTACTGAGTACCAGAATCATTACCCTGACGCATTCCTTGAGTAGGATTGTGACTTTCCCAAAAAACTTTAAGCAGCGTTTCGTAACTAATTACTTTCGGATCGAACACAACCAGAACTACTTCATTATGTCCCGTCATCCCGCTGCAAACTTCATTGTAAGTAGGATTCGGAGTAATCCCAGCCGCGTAGCCAACAGCCGTCGAAAAAACTCCATTTTGCTGCCAAAATTTGCGTTCCGCTCCCCAAAAACAGCCCAGGCCAAACAACGCAGTCTCCATGCCGTTTGGAAAGGGAGGTTTGAGCGGATTGCCGTTAACAAAGTGACTTGCCGGTACCGACATCGACTCTGCCCGTCCCGGTAATGCCTCTTGGGGAGAGGGCAGGCTCGACTTTTTGCCAAATCCAAATAGCACCATAAGTTTGTGAGGGGATCTCTGATAAACATCTTTACCTTACTTAATAATATCAGATGTATACTGAAAACAGTGGTCTGCTTAAAGGTAGAAGGTAAAAACCACAAGGCAGATTTTTTTACGGAAGGTTTTTGGTGATACTGCTCACTGTCCACGCAGTTTTAAATCACATGAGGCAGTGTTCTATGTCACGAAAACATACCTTAAATATCACCTATTGTTGAGGTATAAATCACGCGGATTTTAGGCAAAATAGCCGATTATTAAAGGTATGGTGTTGTAGTAGTTATTCAATGCCATTTATAGGGAGTGTGTAGAGATGGGCGCTAAACCTTGCAGTCAACCTTTAAAATCTAATCCCTTTATTACTTACCGCGACCCAATTACAGGCAAGTGGATTGTGGTAAATCAGACTTTGCCCCAAGCAGCAGAACAAGCACAGCTAGCAGCAGCTTGAGTTTTCCTCTTAATTTTATACCTGAAAAATCAACTATAATTTCAGATTGCGTAGGGGCGGGTTTTACCAACCATCTATGTCGGAAACGAATAATCTGAAAAACCCGCCCTCCCAAGACGAACAATCCAAATGTACATTTTTTCGATGCGTTCACAGACAGCGTTGATGCAGATTATTCATTGTGTGGGGGCGGGTTTATCTAGATTGTTGGCAGTCATTAAATAGTCGTAAGGTGCTTAGGTTGCACCCTACATAAGCTGTGTTGCATCTAGATTGCCTATGGTATTAGAGAGGGAGAGGGTCCGATGGGGATCGGGGGAGAGGACTTGACGATTGTTCGATCGGGACTCGAAATATACAATTTAAATGCACAACAGCTTATAGCCATCCTAAATCATTTGTGAATTTCTTACTCCCTCCCCGCGATTTCGGGGAGGGTTGGGGTGGGGTAAAAAATTTACGACTCCTGCAAAGATTGCTATAAGTAGCACCATACTTTTAAACATTCCTCATCTCTTTTTGCAGTTCCAAATATCGATAGAGGCTCCAAGAACCCTATTGCATGAACGACTTAACCTTGTTCTGCAACAAATCACACCTGAACTGTCGCAGTTCGCTATCTTCTTACAATTTCATTCTTGAAGCTTTATTCTCGGCAGCTTCATATTAAATTGGTATCAGCACTGTACATGACGTAAACCTCTAAAGTTGCTAATTTAGTCGGGTCATAAAATATTTAAAATTGATTGTGCTTTGTGATTTGTAAACTTGCAACGAGCAAGCAGCTATCTTGTAGACTCGCCGGAAATCAGGCAAGTTGAGCAACAGCGGCAACAAATAACCTGAAGTGGGGTGAAGTTTTATGTAATTGAGCCAATATGTAACTAGAGTTCCTTCGCAGCTTCCCGACTGAAATGGATATTGCAAAACTAGATACTTGGTATTCTCCTTCTCAACGCCGCACGGCTGTTTCGCTGTTGATGAAACGAGTAGGCGTAACCCGCACTAGGGCTGAATGCTTTATCAGGCTTTGGGTTTACTTATCGGTGAAACAGCTTCAGGAAAGCCAGCCCCGTCTCAAACCACCGCTGGCGAAACTGGAAGTACCCGCAACAGAAGTGCAGTGCACTCACCGGGAAGCCGCCGAACTATTTTACTGCGATTCCGATCGCGGGAGCGATCGCGCCGCCGGAATGATGTTAGATAAATTAGCAGCACTCGGATTAATCGCAAAACACTTTGATGGTAACGCTACGGCAATTAAAATTCAGTCAGTTTCAGAAATTTTAGAAACCGCCGAACCTCAAAAGCCTGTACAACTCCAATTAGATGATTTCAACCCTCGGTGCGACGCAATTATCGTTGCCAATTTATTAGCCACCAATTACAACTGGATGAACCGCAACACTAACACAGTTCCCCACAAAATTGCTAAAATACTCCGGCTTTTTGCCCATCAATACTCAAAGGGAATGCGAGTTTTGCGCCGCTCAGATAATCTAAATCCAGTCGGCTTTTACTTACTTTATCCCACAGCTAGCGAATCGGAAGTGAATTTTTTTAATGCTCCTAGTAAAGGGCTTCATTTAAGCTCTATTTCCGATATCGATCCTTTCAAAATGGCGTTACCAGGAGATCAAAATTGCCAGTCAGTATTTGTCCGCAGTTGGATGATCGATCCGCAGTATTTGTCAGAATACCGCATTGCTTTTCTCGAAGACTCACAAAAAGTTTTAGGCGAAATGCAAACAGATTTTCCCAATCTTTGCGACTTGTACACCCTGATGATCCACCCCATGTACGAAAAACAGTCCCTGGCTTTGGGATTTCAGAAGACTAGCAGCGATAGTCAGTTATCTGTTTATTGGATGTATCTAGCATTGGATAGATTTTTAGCGCTGGATATCAAGGAAGCGTTGCTAAAACTGTAAGAAGAAGGAAGAAGGAAGGCACAACACTGATTTTGACACGGATACACGGATGAATTGTCGAGCCTGAGACATCCTAGGGTGCGTCGCCATCAGTCATCTAATTGGGAACCTGAAAATCTCATAGCGACGCACCATACAAGGGAGCTCGTTACCAACAATAATTCCCTAAAACCAACAATCTCATAGACGGCCGGACTCATATAATTCTGATGAAGCGCCGATTAGATATAATGGAGATTGGGAAGAAGTTGAGGATTTAACAGCACCACAAACCAGCCTACAAAACTTCCCGTCCCAAATAGGGTTGTAAGGCTTCCGGCACTTTTACCGTCCCGTCGGGCTGCTGGTAATTCTCCAAAATAGCCGCCATTGTCCGGCCCACAGCTAAACCCGAACCGTTCAGCGCGTGAACGAATTGAGTGCCTTTTTTACCCGCTTCTTTAAAGCGAATATTTGCCCGCCGCGCCTGAAAATCTGCGACGTTGGAACAACTGGAAATCTCGCGGTATTTGCCCGCAGATGGCAGCCACACCTCTAAATCGTAGGTTTTGGCGGCCGCGAAACCTAAGTCGCCGGTACATAGCGCGATCGCCCGATAAGGCAATTTCAGCGCCTGCAAAACTCCCTCAGCATCCTGCACTAACTTTTCGTGCTCTGCCTCGGAGGTACTCGGATGCACGAGTTTTACCAATTCAACTTTATTAAATTGGTGCAATCGAATTAATCCCCGCGTATCTTTGCCGTAACTGCCAGCTTCCCGGCGAAAACAAGGAGTGTAAGAACAGTGATAAATTGGCAACTGTTCTGCTGTCAAAATTTCACCTCTGTACAAATTGACAACCGGAACTTCGGAAGTAGGAATTAACCACAAATCATCTTGGTCGCACTTGAAACTTTCTTCAGCAAATTTGGGTAATTGACCCGTAGCTGTGAGAGATTCAGTGTTAACTAAAAGTGGGGGAATCACTTCTACATAACCAGCTTTTGTGTGGCGATCGAGCATGAATTGAATAATCGATCTTTCCAGGGCTGCCCCAGCTCCCATTAAGCTCACAAAGCGGGGCTGAGCAATTTTTACCGCCCGTTCAAAGTTGATAATTCCTAATTTTTCGCCGATTTCCCAGTGCGGTAAAATACCGGGATTTTGGGGTATATATTCGTCTCCCCAGCGCCGGATTTCGACGTTTTCCTCTTCATTTTTGCCGATCGGCGTTGAGGAACCAGGCAAGTTTGGCAGTGGCAGCAATAAAGCTTCTATTTGAGCTTTTATGTCTTTTTCCTGTGCTTGCAGTTCGTTCGACTCGGTGCCGACGGCGTTGCCTTCTGCCTGCAGTTCCTGAATTTCGGGAGATTCGAGGGGTAAACCCGATTTTCTTTTTTGACCGATGAGTTTGGCAATTTCGTTGCTGCGGGCTTGTAGTTGCGATCGCTTGCCTTCCAACTCCCGCTGCTGTTTGTCTAATTGCAAAATCGGCTCGATTTCATAGTTACCTCCGCGCAGGTTGAGGCTTTCTTGCACGGCTTGCGGGTTGTCTCGGATTAATTTGAGGTCTAGCACAGATTTATTCTAAATCTTAAATTTTATCGGACTTGCGCTCAGAAACCCGGTTTCTGGGAAAATATTGGCTTTGGCAAGGATAAATCTAGGAATCAACGGGGTTTCTGAGGATTCCTGCGCCTGTCCTATCTTAGATTAACAGGGACAATACGGTCTAAAGTACAAGCTTTGTTAATCATTTACAGCCTTGATTATAAGTTATTGTCATTAAATAATCGTCGTTGGTGTCACCCATCAGGGGTGACACCCCACAAATCATGCTATACTGAGCACATTAGTAGATGCACCCTGATAATTTTCTACCCCAGCCAGCGATGGCAGGGGTTTTTTGTTGTCGCACCGAAAAGAAAACCCCAGAAGGGGTTTGCTACCCGGATGTGGCGCGCGGGGATGGTTTCCCTCGATCCAATGCTGCGCCCGCATCCGAAAATTAGTCGATCGCGCGCGCACTACTTCGACAACAGGCTATATATAGGCTATGGTGCGCGAAGAATTCCCAGCATCATCGAAATCTGGCGGGAGTTTTAATTGGATCGAAAAATGCGATCGACAAATCACCTATTCTGTTTCCTAGAAATATTTGCCAGCGAAGGCGGCATTCAATCCTACGTTAAAGATATTCTCAAAGCTTACCAGTCAATAACCGCAGGGACAAACTCGCCCCCGCAAGCTGAAGTTTTGCTGTTGCGAGATTCCGAAGACTGCAACAATCCTTACAACTCAAAAAATCTGAAATTTTATTATCTCAAAACCGAGAATCTCTGGTTTGGTCGTCTTAATTTTGCTACAGTATTACTAACTCGATTGCTGCAAAAACGACCGCAGCGGGTTTTTTGCGGTCACATCAAACTCGCACCGCTAATTCAAACTTTATGCCCGCCACTGGGAATTCCCTACACAATTTTAACTTATGGCAAGGAAGTTTGGGAACCGCTTCCGCCTAAATATCAAACAGCAATGAGACAAGCTGACAGTATTTGGACTATTAGCAGGTACACGCGCGATTCCCTACGGGATAGCTTCGCCGCGCGTACTTGCGAAATTAACAATTTAAATCACGAAAAATTCCAAATAGTGCCTTGTACGGTAGATGAAAATATATTTACCACTGGGCGGAAGCCACAGGATTTATTAGAGCAGTACAATTTGGTTGGTGCTAAAATATTGATGACTGTAGCCAGATTGCGATCGACGGATATTTACAAAGGCGTCGATGTCACAATTCAAGCTTTGCCACAAATAGCAAAAACGTTTCCCAATGTGAAATACTTAGTTATTGGACGGGGAGACGATCGATCTAGATTAGCCAAACTCGCTGATGATTTGGGAGTTAGCGAAAGAGTAATATTTGCGGGTTTTGTAGCGACAGAAAAATTACCAGCATATTACCAGTTAGCCGATGCTTATGTAATGCCATCCCAGGAAGGGTTCGGTATAGTTTATTTGGAAGCGCTGGCTTGCGGAGTACCCGTGCTGGCGGGAGACGCGGACGGGTCGGCAGATCCGCTGCAAGATGGTAAACTGGGGTGGCGAGTTCCTCACCGAGATTCGGCAGCAGTAGCGGTTGCTTGTGTGGAAATGCTGCGAGGAGAGGATAAAAGGTGCGATCGCCATTGGTTGAGGGAACAAACCCTGGCAAGATTTAGTTTTGAATCCCTTTGTCAATCCTTACTAGGAATTTTTCAACCCTCTGACTCAGATCAGCTTATGCCGTAGAGAGCGGTTTCTGGGTGTACAATGGGAAAATTAACTCGATCGACCGCCTGAATTTCTGAGTAGGATAGAGTTATGCCTACCTGCAAAGACACCCAAGGAGACCACCGTGAACCAAGGCACCCCCAAAATATCTTTCAAGCTACCCCGTATTAGCAATTGGCTGATACTGCTGGGCATCGCGTATTTGTTGGTGTCTATTGGTTTGGGTTGGATAGTTAAATCAGTGTTGATTTTAGTAGCTTTTTTGTTGCTGACGCCTGTGGTTGCATTTTTCGCGCTTCAGTGGTGGCTGAAAAGCAATTTAATTGAGGACAAGTGTCCAGTTTGTCAATACGAATTTACAGCCTTAAATCAAACTCAGCTTCAGTGTGCCAACTGTGGCGAACCTCTGAAAATAGAGGAAGGTCATTTTAGTCGCTTGACACCGCCCGGTACGATCGATGTTACCGCAGTTGAAGTATCATCGGTTCAACAGTTAGAAGAATAGTTAGTTGTTATTGGTTATTGGTTATTTGTTACTTGTTACTTGTCAGTAGTTTTTGGTTGTTAGTTGTTAAGTTCTTAGTTGTTGGCTCTAATAACCAATAACCAATAACCAATAACTAACAACCAATTCCCAAAATTACTTTTCCAAGCGCACTGCATACCACTGCAAAAAATTTCCAGGCCCGACATCTAATTCACAATAAGTATCAATCAAATACTTGGCTTGATCTTCCACGCCAGATATTTTATTCACCTCCTGCGGCAAATCTTCGTGTTTCTCGGTTAAGACGGCTTTCAGCTTTTCTAACAGTTCCGCCGCCGTCAAAAACTGCTCTGGCTGGTTTGTTTCTAACACCACAAAAGTGTCTTCGTCATACAGTGACATAGTTTCAAAGGTTGAGGTTAATTATTTCTAAAGTTTCGTAAACTTAAGCGATCGAAAGTATAAACTCTTAATTACAATTTTTCAGCCCCGGCTCGATCGTGTTACAATTGAACAACATCAGAATTCCTAGCGGATTACCGTTATTAACTTACTTGTTAACTTACTTGTTAACCGAGTTGTCAACAGATCCGACACAGCATTTCTGAGGAGATTTGTCAAGTGCAAATTTGTCAAGTGTCAAATTGTCAAGAAATATTCGATCGGCTGTATCTAATTATAACTGGCACTATACATTCCCATGATCACATCTTCCACTTCAACCCCTGTTGCGCGCAAACCCTCTAAATCAGAAGGTCTGAAAGAACGCAGCAACTATTTACGAGAACCCGTTGCGACTGAACTGTTACAAGAAACTACCCACTTCACCGAAGAGGGGATTCAGATTCTCAAATTTCACGGCTCGTACCAGCAAGACAACCGCGACAATCGAGTTAAAGGACAAGAAAAAGACTATCAGTTCATGCTCCGCACCCGCAATCCCGGCGGGTTCACTCCGCCGCAATTATACCTAGCCCTAGACAAGCTATCTGAAGAATACGGCAACCACACGATCCGCGTTACAACGCGCCAAGGTTTCCAACTGCACGGCGTGTTGAAAAAAAATCTTAAAGTAGTGTTTTCCTCAATTATTAAAAATATGGGGTCAACCTTGGGAGCTTGCGGCGACTTGAACCGCAACGTCATGGCACCGCCAGCACCGTACAAAAATCGCCCAGAATACCAGTATGCGCTGCAATACGCCAACAATGTAGCCGATTTGCTGACACCGCAAACCGGTGCTTATTACGAAATTTGGTTGGACGGCGAAAAAGCTGTTTCAGCCGAGGAAGACCCCGCAGTCAAGGCCGCGAGACAGAAAAACGGCAACGGCACAATCTTTAGCGACGACAAAGAAGAACCGATTTACGGCAGCCATTATATGCCGCGCAAGTTCAAGTGTTCCGTTACCGTGCCGGGAGACAATTCAATTGACTTGTACTCTCAGGATTTGAGCTTGGTGGTAATTACCAATGAAGCTGGCGAGTTGCAAGGTTTTGACGTGTTTGCTGGCGGCGGTTTGGGCCGTACTCACAACAAAGAAGAGACTTTTGCGCGGGTTGCGGATGAGATTTGCTATGTGGCCAAGGACGATGTTTACGATTTGGTCAAGGCAATTGTAGCAACCCAGAGAGATTACGGCGATCGCACAGACAGACGGCACGCGCGGCTGAAATACCTGATTAACGACAAAGGCGTACAGTGGTTCCGCGAAAAAGTAGCCGAATATTTTGGCAAGCCGCTAGAAGCCTTTAAACCGCTGCCAGAGTGGAAGTATTTGGATTTCTTGGGCTGGCACGAACAAGGAGACGGCAAACTGTTTGTCGGCATTTCCGTGGATAATGGCCGGATCAAGGATGAAGGTTCATTTCAGCTAAAAACAGCTTTGCGGGAAATCGTGCAGAAGTACAACTTGCCGATACTGGCGACGCCACACCAAAACGTGCTGATTTACGATGTTTCGCCGGATGTTAAAGAAGAAATTCAGGGAATACTCCATCGATGCGGCATTCAGCGAGAAACTGATCTCGACCCCCTAGTGCGCTATGGGATGGCGTGTCCAGCAATGCCGACTTGCGGGTTAGCGATTACCGAGTCTGAGCGCGTGATTCCCAGCATTTTAGAGCGAATTCGGGCACTTTTGACCAAAGTTGGCTTGGCAGACGAGCATTTTGTGGTGCGGATGACTGGTTGCCCAAATGGATGCGCCCGTCCTTATATGGCAGAATTGGGGTTTGTCGGGAGTTCCCCGGAATCCTACCAGATTTGGCTGGGCGGTTCTCCCGACCAAACGCGGCTGGCAAAACCCATTGAGGAAAAGCTGCACGTCAAGGATTTTGAAGCTTTTCTGGAGCCGATTTTTGTTTATTTCAAGCAAAAACGGCAACTGAGCGAGAGTTTTGGCAATTTTTGCGATCGCGTCGGGTTAGAATCTATCCGTCAATTTGTAACCAACTACCAATCTGCTGACTCGATGACAACTGAGATAAATGAATTAGAAGTTACGTCTAGTAACGGCGATGAAAACGAGACTGCCACTGCTGGCGGCGGCAAAGTCCGCCGTCGAATTAGCGTCCGCGATGAAATCTACAACGAGCTCAAGGAAGAAGCAGCCCGTCAGGGCAAGCCGATCACGCAGCTAGCTACAGAAGCGATTTCCACTTATTTAAAGAAGATTAAGGAGGAAGGATAAGCCGATTTTCGATAGTATTCAATAGACTTCTGGCAAAAGTAATATAAAGGCAGAGCATTTGCAGAAAAAAACTTGAATTTGTAAAATAATTCCGGTTGTAGATGCTTTGCCTTTATAGTTTTTTGAACAATTGAAACTCCCCCTGCCTATCCCCTCTCATTCTCTCTTCCTCTGCGTTCTCTGCGTTCTCTGCGGTTAAATAAAAAAAATCTCTAATAGAAAACGAACAATCCCAATTCAATGCCTCAACTACAAAGATTAGCAGTTACAGCAGCTCAAATTTGCGATCGCCAAATCGACCTAACTAGAGAACAACAGCATTATTTAAATCGAGTGCTACGTTTGCAACCGGGCGATCGATTTATTGCAATGGACGGCCGGGGACACTGGTGGTTAGCAGTCTTAGAAGCCCAGGAAAGCGGGTTATTTGCCTCGATAGCAGAGGAGATTGCGGTGGACAGGGAGCTACCCGTGGCAGTAACTTTGATGGCTGCATTGCCCAAGGGAAACGCCTTTGACGAGGTTGTGAGACAGGGGACGGAGTTGGGTGTGGCAAGTATTGTGCCCGTAACGAGCGATCGAACTTTGCTCAAACCAAGCGATCAAAAAGTCGATCGGTGGAGAAGAATTGCTGCGGAGGCGGCGGAACAGTCGGAACGTCAACTTGTGCCGACTATTTTCGAGCCGATTTCGTTTGATTTTGCTGTGAAAAATTGCGGTCAAAAATATCGATTTATTTGTGTTGCTCGCGGGGAAAATCGGCATTTGTGGGATTGTTTGTTGGGTAATTTAGAACCCCCCCAGCCCCCCTTGGTAAGGGGGGAGCAAGAATTAGAACCCCATTTTGTAGGGGCGGTGTCCCCGTGCCCGCCCCCTGGGGGAGAATTATCGATAGTAATAGCAACGGGCCCGGAGGGTGGATGGACTGAGGGTGAGGTGGAAAGGGCGATCGAATTTGGTTTTGAAGCTGTTTCTTTGGGGAGTAGAATTCTGAGAGCGGTGACAGCTCCGATTGTGGCTTTGTCTTTAGTTGGCGCGGCCTTTGAGAAGTGCTAATATCCACCAAGCCGATCGGAGACTTGATGGGTTTGGCGATCGCAGTTAAAATGTAAATAGATAATTATCAGAGGAGTAATATGTTACAGTCAGTAGAGGGGATATACCGAAATGGCAAAATTGAGTTATTGGAAATGCCTGCCGACATAGAAGAAGCGCAAGTTATTGTTACTTTTATGCCAAAATTAGGGTTAGTAAACTTGCAATCTCGCGGTATCAACCAGGAAGAAGCAGCAGATTTACGGGTTCGGTTGAGTAGATTTGCTCCTGATTGGGAACTACCGGAGATGGATGCTTACGATGCCTTATAGTCGCGGTGATGTGGTTTTGGTTTTGTTTCCCAGCTCGGATTTGCGTACTGCGAAACGCCGTCCAGCTTTGATAGTTCAAGCTAATAATCTGGGGACTGGTTTAGGGCAAACAATTACGGCAATGATTACTAGCAACTTAGCCCGTTCAGGACACCCAAGCCGGGTTTTTGTTTCCCTAGCAACACCGGAAGGGCAGCAAACGGGATTGCTAGCTGACTCGGTAATTATGACAGACAATCTTGTGACTCTTCTAGAAGTTGAAATCGATCGCAAAATTGGTATTTTGTCGGATATGGTGGCAGTGGATGCAGCACTCAAGCACACTTTTGGAATCTGATAAAAAAGGCGTTTTAATTCAGTAAGCTGTTGTGCATTTAAATAGAATGTCAAAAAACAATCTAATTCTTGTGGGGTGGGCCGTCTAGCCGGGTGCATCTCACTTTGGCGAATATGTCGCAAAAGGGTTAAAATGGAAAAGCTAGTAAAATTGCCAAAAAATATGAGGTAAAGAAAATGACACCCTCAGACCAAGAACAGCTAAAAGCCTACTTAAAAGCGGCAGCATCCATTCTTTACAGAAATACAGATCCAACGCCTGTTAGAAAGTTTTGACAGCATAGAAAAATCTCTCCGTCAGAAAATGCTAGAACAAGTGGGACCAGAACTAGGTAGCTTTTTTTTTCAGCAGTATCAGGGATTCAAACAGGAAAATCCAGAAAAAGAAAATCAATAGTCGGTTCGCTCGAAATTACAGACAATCAAGCGAAATATTTTGGATTGAAAGCGTATAGTCAATTCAGTCCAATGATGGAAAAATGCTGTCTTTTAATCAGTGCCAACGAATCTTATCAAATGGCAGAAAAAGATTTAGAAATTTTCACGGGGGTCAAAGTCTCTCATAGTACATTACACAGATTAGTCAAACGACAAGAATTTGAATTACCTACATCTAAACAAGGAGTCCAAGAAATTACATTAGATGGCGGGAAAGTCAGGCTACGCAACGAAACCAAAGGCGAGGGGTGTTATTGGAAAGACTATAAAGCCATTTGTTTAGATAATGTTTATTCGGGAGCATTTTTTCAAAATAATCAAGATTTAATTGATTGGACTAATAGCCAAAAATTACTACATCCTATGTATTGTTTAGGAGATGGTCATGCCGGAATTTGGAACATATTTAAAGAAATAGGAGATACTGAACAAAGACAAGAAATCTTAGATTGGTATCATCTGAAAGAAAATCTTTACAAGGTAGGAGGTTCGCTAAAACGTTTAAAGTTAGCAGAAAATATGTTGTGGCAAGGTAAAATAGATGAAGTTATCAATCTATTTAAAGAGATGACAAAAAAAGGATTTAAAATATTTTGTAACTATTTAGAGACCCATCGCTGCCGAATAGTCAACTACCAATACTATAAAGAGGAGTCCATAAGTTCGATTGGTTCGGGAACAGTTGAATCAATTATTAAACGAATTGGGTTCAGGGTGAAAATATCAGGAGCGCAATGGAAAATTGAGAGCGTTCCCTCTATCCTTTCTCTTCGCTGTGCTTATCTCAACGGTCAACTTTCAATTTGATGTATTTGCCAAAGTGAGATGCACCCGTCTAGCCCGCCCTGAATATGCAATTTAAATGCGTGACAGCTTAAATATAAAAAAATACTTAAATTAATCAAATCCACTCTGTCTCGTGTTAAGAGGAATTATCAGATAAATGGGTTGACGAGTCATGAAAATAGAGTTGAGGAAAGGTCGATCGCGCTTTTGGTCGATTCCCTACGGGATAGCTTCGCTTCACGCGCTTGTAGCAATTTTCAGTACAACATCAGTTTCTGCACAATCTCCGAGCTTTCCCATTGCTCAACAGATTAATTGCGATCGCCCGCAAGGAGATGTGCAAGTCAGAGCTTGTATTCGGTTGAATTACGAAGCCTCGGATAAACGACTGAACGAGATTTACAAACAACTGATTTCCCAATTGAGCGGCGAAGAGCGGGCGCAACTTTCCGAAGCACAATTAGGGTGGATTCAGTTAAGAGATAAAACCTGTGAATTTGAAGTTTATAAAAATCGTGGCGGTACGGGTTATGGAGGTTTCCTCAATGAATGTTTGGATCGCATGACGAAACAGCGCACTGCGGAATTAGAAAAGTATTTAAAACAGAGATAGAATAGGAAGTACAGCGTACAATACCTGACAACAATAAATAGAAACAAGTATTTATGAAAACCCGATCGCCCTTCCCCCTCACCCTCACCCTCATCTCAGCAATTGTCACCACCACCGTCCCAGCAGTTTTCGCCCAGCGACAGCCATCAGCCAACGAAATATACATCGATAAAAATTGCCAGAGCAACCAGCAATTACCGCAACTTGAAAGATTCACTATCTTTAGCAGAAACGAATTTACAACTAACGGTCAAAACTATTGGTTCTACGCCGCCCGCTATCTAGACGGATCCGTGCTTTTCTGTACCTCACAACCCAACTTCAACCAACCTAAACCTCTAACAGCAAAACAAATACAATCCCAATTTATTGACAAAATAGTCCGAGACCCCAACAACAAAACAGCCTTTATCATCGCAGTCAGAAACGGAAATGGCCTCGATGTACCCATGACCAATTACGGCTTAGAATTGAGCAATGTCGATCGACCAAAACTCACATCCCTTTCCCTCCTACAGCAGCGGGGAACCCTCAAAGACGGCGACAAGAGCGAACACACCTTTCAAGGACGCGCAGGTCAATCTATGACGATCGACCTCAAAAGCAGAGCATTCGACCACAACATAACACTGTTCGACACCAGCGGCAAAAATATTGCCCAAAAAACAGGCAACTCCCAGAATCGCCGAGAGTCTCAACTCACCGTAAAATTGCCTAGTAACGGCACTTATAAAATAGTTGTTAAAGGAGGCGATCGCACAAGCAAAGGTACTTACACATTAAGCGTTAATTCCAATCAGCTTTAACTCAATTTAAACCAAGTGCTAAGCAAACTCAAAAACAGGTGTTTTAATCACCCTAATAGGCTTTCTCTCTTCCCAAATCATCTTTTGCAACTGTTCCACAGTTTCAGGTGAAAAAAAGCGATCTCCCGTTTCCACACACACTCTAGCAGGAACATTTTCAATGATAATAAACTTACCATTGACTTCAAGCGTGTAAGTTACTTTTTGTTCCACCATTGTTTCTTTCCGGCATATCATATCTATAAGTTAACACAACAGCAAAATTTTTTAACCAGTGGCGAAACCACCCAAACATCAGCCAAGATAGAAACAACGCCATTCCCCCAATCGCCATGACAGACATCAAAGAAATAGTCGCCGCCCTCGATGGTAAAGAATACAAACAAGCTGCCCAACTCATCAAAAAACTACAAAAAGACTCCCCCGAAAATCCGTGGGTACAATACTATATCGCCCGCTACTACGAACTCACCAACAAGCTCGAAAAAGCCCAAACAACCTACAAACAAATACTCCGCGACATCACCAACCCCAAAATCGTCTCCCAGACCCGCCAAGCTATTCAACGGATTGAAACCGCACAACAAAACCTCCGCCAACAAGCCATAGAAACTGCTAAAAACGACCCCAGCAACCTCGAACCCGGACTCCTCATCCTCGAACCCGTGAGTCCCGAAAACAAAGCCGCAGTCGTACAAAATATCAGCAGAATCTTTAAAATCGACGCCTACACCACCCGGATGCAAATCCAAAGCCGTGGCTGGAGACTCTACAAAACTGGCCCCATCGCCGAACTGCGAATTTACGGTCAAGAACTCCTCAACGCCGGCATTCCCGTATTTTGGGCAACCTTAAGCGATATTCAAAAAATCCAAATCTTCCGAGTGCAACACTTCCAGTCTCTCTCTTCTCCAGCCGTTGTTTGCAAAGATAAACTCTCACGACTCGGTGCGATCGAATTTAGCTGGTCAGAAGTTACCCAAAGAGTAGAAGGCTTGTTGCCGATGTTCATCGAAGTCATGGACTACTCGCCCAACCGAAGAAAGGATCAATTTCGCCACAGAGAAATCCGGCAAGATTACGCTCAAATCTGTGACTTACACATTCCCAGCAGAAACTGCATTCTGCGAATTTGCGACCAAAGTTACGAATTTCAACAAGGAGTTGACTTTACCAAAGTTTCAGCCGAACTTCCCACTTCACCGAACCCGAAAAACAAAACATCGACAGTCAAAAACTCTCAACAAATTCCTCAAAGTACCACCAGAATTAACTGGAATAACTTATTGGAAATATTCGATCGCCAGCTTGACGTTACAGTTTGGTCAGAATTTACGCCCTTTGCCGAGACAGTGCTCGATTACACTAATATGTTGAGCAAGATCGAATCTCATATAGAAGTCGAGCGCAAATCCGAAACTCCTTGGGACTCAGCTTTTCAGCTATACAGCGGATTAGCCTTCCTCAGAAACTCAGAAAATAGGGAATAGAACAAATAGTTAAAATTAAAAATGAGCAATCCCATTTTTAAATTGTTAACGCCAGCATTGGGAATTATCCCATGCCCAATTCCCTATTATCAATTCCCAATTTCCTACTTCGTTTTCACCTGACGAGCCATTTCCCGGAAATTGTTCATGCTGGGGCCAGGGCTCCGACGACTTCCAGTTGGTGTCGGCATTAAATTATTAGGAGCAAAAGTCCGATTCGGTTCAGCTTGACTCGGCACTTTGCCGTTAGTTGCTGCAACCGCAGGTACCTTCGCAGGTTCGGGAGTATTAGCAGGAACGCTAGCGACTGGTTCCTTGTCTTTCTTAGACTTTTTCTCTACCTTAGCCTTCTTAGCAGGTTCAGACTTCTCAGACTTCTCAGACTTAACAGGCTCAACTTTTGCCGGTGCGATCGCAACAGGCTCAGCCTTCGCAGGCGCAACTTTTGCTGGTTCCTTCGTTCCAGATTCGCCCAAATCTAGGAAATATTCAGACTTTTTCAAGCCCAATAGTCTGCCGAAAAAGCCGAAAATACCGCCGAAGAAATTTTTGATAAAACCAAACATTAGACTTACTCCTTTTGTTCTTTTAGAGAAATTTTTACAAGCTTGTCAACAAAATTAGACTACGAGGTAAGGCAACTTTTGTCTACATTTCTTAATCAAAATTTACATTTTGCTGTATCTAAGCTAGCTCATCAAAGCAAATTTTAGGTATAAATACTCGCACTGCTTTGCACTTATTTACAAAGTATCTCAGAATTTGTTAGGGATTCCCACTCATTGTCGATCGTACCTCGATCCGATTCGCTAGCTGTCCTAGTACGGGTAAAACTCCCTAGGGGAGTGATTTATGCTGTAATTAGCAAGCAATTTTCTTTTCAAATGAACAGTTCGCTCGATCGCAATCCCGTCATCCTGATACACGGCATCTGGGACACAAAGATGATTTTCAGCAAAATGTCCGCCCGCCTCACCGAACTTGGATGGTCAGTCCACAGCCTCAACCTCACCCCCAACGACGGTAGCCTCGGCCTCGACTTACTCGCCAAGCAACTCGCAGACTACATCTCTGAAACCTTCGACCCAGAACAATCTTTAGACATAGTAGGCTACAGCATGGGCGGCATCGTCAGCCGCTACTACGTCCAGCGACTCGGAGGAATCAACCGCGTACAGCGTTTCATCACCCTCTCTTCCCCCCACCACGGCACCCTCACCGCCTATTCCCTACGCCTACCAGGATACCTGGATATGCGCCCCGATAGTGGCTTGCTGCGCGATTTAAATCAAGATGTGACAATGCTCAAACGCATAAACTTTACATCAATGTGGACGCCATTTGACATAATGATTGTACCGGCGAACAGCTCCCAAATGCCAGTAGGTAAAGAAGTTAAAGTCAACGTTTTGCTGCACCGCCAAATGGTGACAGAACCCCTAAGTATTAACGCAATAGTTGAAGAACTCAAAGCACCTATAGAAAATAAAATTCCCACTTAAAAATGAATAGCAATTTCAGCCGCAACCCAGTCTTGCTAATTCACGGAATCTTCAGAAAATCGGGAATTTTTCACAAAATGTCTGCCTACCTGACCCAACTGGGATGGTCAGTCTACACCCTCAATCTCTCGCCCCATTGGGGCAACGCCAGCATAGACGAATTAGCCCAACAAATAGCAGATTATATAGACAAAACCTTTGCGCCCGAACAGCATCTAGATATAGTAGGATTGAGCATGGGCGGTTTAGTAACTCGCTACTACCTGCAAAGGTTAGGCGGCATTAACAGAGTGCAGCGCTTTATTGCCATATCTTCTCCTCACAGCGGTACTTGGATGGCTTACACTCTCTGGGGAAAAGGCTGTATCCAAATGCGTCCCGGCAGTGCTTTTCTGGAAGATTTAAATCGAGATTCTGCCTTGTTGGAAAAGCTCAATTTTACTTCGATTTGGACAGATTGGGATTTCATCATCGTACCGGCTTCTAGTTCCCAAATATCTGTTGCCAAAGAAGTAAAATTGTCGGTTTTTGCCCATGCCATGATGGCGAGGCATTCCAGCAGTTTAAAAGCGGTCGCTGAAGCACTGTCAGAACCATTAAAGATTGATAAATAGCTGGCTGTAAAGTAAAACGCTCTGCTTTGAAAACCTCGATTTTTTTTTAAAAGTAGGGGTTCGGTCTTCGGTATTTTCGAGTCTAGCTAGACGGATTTAAAATTTATTGATATAATCTTAATTGACACCCATAAAATCAACAATTATGATCGTCCTGCCAAAACTGGAAAAGCTGCGAGACACTCTGCCTATAGAAGGAGCCGTTCGCATTGAATTAGTGGAAGGAATACCGATTTTTCGAGCCTCTACAACAGTCAAAAATCGCATAGAAGAACTGTTGGAAAAACAACAAAATTTGCAACTCAATCCCGAAGAAGACCAAGAACTGAATCTTTACGAAGAAATCGACGATTACCTCAGTTTTGTCAATCGAACTGTCCGCAATCTTTTCTTGGGCCAGATTCAGCCTACAGTATAGAAATGTCAGCTCGCCGTCAAATTCCTGAGAATATCCAAAATCAAGTTCGTCAGAGAGCAAACTGTCTGTGTGAATATTGCCATGCTTCCGAACAATGGCAGTATGTAGAGTTTACGATCGAGCACATCATTCCTCTCACTAAAAAAGGGAGTAACAATATTGACAATTTGGCACTAGCTTGCTTTCATTGCAACCGTCAAAAATCCGATAAAACTACAGCCATAGATACCCAGTCGAGTGTAGAAGTACCATTGTTTAATCCCAGACTAGATACCTGGAACGAACATTTTATTTGGTCGGCGGATGGATTATCAATAGTTGGTTTAACTACAATTGGACGAGCTACAGTTACAGCATTAGTCTTAAATCGAGAAAGAGTTATTAATATTCGTACTGCTGACAAAGCTATAGGGCGACATCCACCAGCAGGTGATTTGATTCAATCCGAAAGTTGATATGCTGCAACTGGTTGTTATTTCGCGCAGCAATCAAACAGCATCGCCAACTTCAGCGTATTCGCTGCGACCAAAAATTGCTTCAGCTTCACAATAATACTTGAACTCAAGTATATTGTGGAAAGGATCTTCTAAGAAGAAAGTACGGTGTTCTGTAGGCAAACCGACAAATCGCCGTCTCGGTTCTTGATAGAAATTTAACTTGTTTTGCTGGGCTTTTTCTAGCAACGCTTCCCAGTCAGCTTCGGAAGTAAAAATTAACCCAAAATGCCGGGGGTAGATGCCTCGCTGAGGCGTCAAAGGTTCGTGGCTGACGTGGGCGACAATTTGATGGCCGCACAAGCCCATAATCGCAGAATTTGGCGATTCGCGACCTAGGTCGCAGCCGAGCCCGTCTACGTAGAACGCTTTGGTTTGGGCAATATCGGTCACGGGAAAGGCAAGATGAAATAAGACTTGGTTCATGGAGGTACTAAATGCCGAATTCAGAATTGTTCTTTAATTATTTATCTTGGTCTAATCCTTGGTTGGTGGCGATCGCCCTAAATACATTTTTACTCACGATCGCCACCATTGCTCCTAAAAAATTGCTCACTCCTGCTGGGCAATTTCACGGCTGGGTATTGGGCGTCCTCATCTGGGGCTGTTTGGGATGGCAAGGCTATGCTGTCGTGATGTTTTACTTTCTTGTCGGATCGGGAGTTACGCGCATCGGCAAAGCCCAAAAAGAAGCAGAAGGCATAGCCGAAAAGCGTTCAGGCGCCAGAGGCCCAGAAAATGTCTGGGGTTCGGCTTTAACCGCTACTCTTTGCGCTTTGGGAGTTTTGGCATTATCTATTTTAGGAGATACAGGCGAGATGTCTGTTTTAGGAGAGACAGGCAAGATGTCTGTTTTAGCAGACACAGGCAAGATGCCTGTGCCACAAGATGCTATTTCCCTGTTATTGCTGGGTTACGCGGCGAGTTTTTGCACCAAACTTTCCGATACCTGCGCCAGCGAAATCGGCAAAGCTTACGGGAAGCGGACTTTTTTGATTACCAGCTTGCAACCTGTACCCAGGGGTACGGAAGGGGCAGTAAGTTTGGAAGGAACGATCGCAGGTATTGTCGGCTCAATTTTGATTGCGCTTTTGAGTTGGGCCGTCGGTTTAATTGACTTGACAGGAATTGTTTTTTGTGTTATTGCGGCTTTTATTGCCACGAACATCGAGAGCGTGATTGGGGCGACGGTGCAATCAAAGTTTGAGTGGCTGACCAACGAGGTGGTAAATTTTTTTAATACACTCATAGGAGCGATCGCAGCGATTATTTTAGCGGCGACATGGAGAGCTTTTTTAACTTAGTTAATCCGGGACGCATTCGCGGCCCAATCAACTTGGTTTTTTACGACAATTCCAACGATTAATATTATGTCCGGTCGATTACCCCTAATACGGTAGGGGCGGGTTCAGGAAAAATATCTGCCAATAATTGACAATCTCAAAAACCCGCCATTTTAATCGCGGTCACTCGATCGGACATGATATAACGCAGTATTTTTGGAAAAAAAGTCGCTCGCGCCGTCCAGGGCTATTAGCTATTAATCATTAGTCATTAGTCTCAAGCAATCAACTCATGACTAATGATTAATAGTTAATCAAACTAAGCGTCGTCTTGCGGCCCAAAAACCATTTGTAAAATCATCGTCGGTTCGCCCCGCTTGTGATAGCGATCGGCCCAATTGCGAATAATTTCATCTAATTCCTCAAGGGCTTGGTCGAGCCGTTCCGGCGGAATATCCAAAGTCTCCATAATTCGCATCACCTTCGGTTGTTTTTCCGCCCAATCCTTCATCAGCCGGAAATATCTAGCCGTATCCTCAACCATAGTAAATGTCCGCTCTTCCTGCTCTGCCGGAGAGTAAGTAGCGCGAGTGAGGGCATAAAACGGCATTCCCCAAGGAGAATCAATGCGAGTCACTGTCCCAGAATAGATCAAGCGCCGCTTAATGTGTTCTGCTAGAGCTTCGCTCAAAGGCATTCGTCTTTCTGGAGACATATCTTCTTGCGATCGCCTGTGCAGAAACTCGATCAACTCCATAAACTGAAAAGAATTGATCAGTTGAGCATCAGGCGGATTCGGAGGAATCTTGCCTTCGAGATATTTTTTTTCATCTACAGTCAAATTGTTTCCCGGAATGCGAGGGCGTCCCGGCATCCAACCATACTGTTCCAGCCAGACATAAGGAAACTGAATCAAATATCTAGGTTCTTGCGAACCCAACATTTTCAGCAATTTTCCCTGAGTCAGAGCTTCCTGGACTTCTTCAACAATCACCTTCACCCGTTTAGGCTCAATGTGATGCAAGTGTCCGGTCATCCGCAGGTTGTTTTTTTCCTCAATATAAGTCATATAAATGGCACACTTAGCCGCCGTTGCGGCCGCGTCTAGAAACGCCCCGTGCCTGTGCCCACTGGTTCTCATGGCGCTAAACGCCAGATATAGCATGATCTGATCCATTGCACTAGGGCTGAGGCTTTTGACCAGATCCAAAGAGTCATTTTTCATCACTATCCCCGAAATAGCCAAATTAGGAGGCATTTTGTCATCCTCCATTAAATTATTGCGAGAGCGCCGAATCAAGCATAGCCGACTGTCGCCGGAAAGCTTGCCAGCTACCCTAATATTCAGGTTAGTTAATTTCCCTGAGGTAACAGGGGCATGGGCTTAAAGGCTATCCACACCGCATAAGTGGTTCTTATTGGTGGCCAATTTAAGTAGATTGCTGCACCCTCTGCGCTGACAGTTTACCTATATATAAGTTAGTTATCGCAAGTTAATTATAGTGCAGCGGTTGAAAATTAAACCCTACCTGTGGGGGGGAGAAGGTAAATAACTGTTGCGATCCCAGGAATTTGAGGCGACTCCGATGCCCTAATTCTTGAATAGTCATGGATGCCGAAACCCGGTTCGATCGACTAAAATAAGGCTGTTGCATAATTGCGGGAAGATTTTGATGGTTTTGTGGGATGGGATATCGTAGCCAGTCCGCTGTATTTTCACAGCAGGCGGGACACCCCACAAGAATCCTCCTCAAATTCTGCAACGCCCAAATAAGGCGTGGAGGGCGAGGGAGATTGGTTGAAAAACCCAGACGATCCGAGGCCTGTGGTTAGTGCTTGTTCACTTGAAGCGTTTTCAATACAAAACCGCCACATACTAGAATCTATCTCTAGGTAGATGGCGGTTTCCCGTTTATATGATAACATTTTTTAAACAAAAAAGAATCTCCTCAGAACAGTCCACAAAAAGTGCAGTTGTCGCTTAACATGAAACACTAGAATTCTAGAAAATCCGATCGCGCGATCAAATGAACGGCCCGAAGCAACTCAGTTGTGGTCATCACTTGCGTCCAGAGCCATTAGAAATCTTGTAGCGGATGAGTGTAAACAGTAGGCTCAGTAAAATTTCTGCGGCGGCGGTTTCTATCAGGACCGCGCTCGCCCCTTTGTTGAGTTTGCGCTGACAACATATATTGAGCGGTGCCAGTTTCGAGCATGGGGAGTGGAGATTCAAAAGCTTGAGCGGCGCTGGCACTCAAGGTAATGCCCAACAGGCTCAGTAAAGCAATTGCAGTGTAGGTTTTCATGGGTAGTATTCGTCTCAGTATCTATTTAGAGATACGACATTTACCCTGGCCTATCAGGATGAATTTCCCTGAAATTATCAAACTAGAGAATTAGGAATCAGGAATCAGGAATCAGGAATCATAAGGAAGAAGGAAAAAGAAAGAAGGAAAAAGGCTTTAGTTAAGCTATCGCGCCTTTAAATTGTCTCCTAAAATCATTGTATAAAAAGCGGAAAATTATCTTTCCCTCTCCCTTTCTCACCCTCTCCCCCTTCCGAAGCAACAGACACTTTAGATGCGTAGCATCTGATCTATGAGAGCAGCCAGAAGTCGATGTAAAATGAAATAAAATTTCTTGCTTCAGTAAAAAAAAATCCTAATTGCACTACCCAGAAGGTTGCAATAATATACAAAACCGCCAAATACGAGCTTCAATGTCTCGATAGATGGCGGTTTAAGGTTTATATGCTATCATCACATAAAAGAATATCCTAATGACTGTAAACAAGAAATGCAGTTGCCTTGGAAACCAGAAAAACTATCATCCCAGGAAATCAGATTCAGCGCTCGACACGGGCGGCAGAAACTAACTCAATAACGGAAATCGCTTTCGTCCAATGTCATTAAAATGCTTGTAGTTGATGAGTGTAAAGATTAGGTTCACTGAACTCTCGGCGTCCGCTGCCTCTTTCAGGAGAACGATCGCCCCTTTGTTCGGTTTGGGCGGATAAAATGTATGAAGCGGTGGCAACTTCCAGCAGTCCGACGAGGGATTCAAAGGCTCGAACGACAGTGGCGCTCAAAGTAACGTCCAAAAGACTCAGTAAAGCAACTGGTGTGTAAGTTTGCATGGGTAGTATCCGTGTCAGTGTCTATTAACTGATACGGACTCTCCCCGATCTATCAGGATAAATTTCTGTGAATTTTTCGGATCTCTGCAAAAAACCTCACCTCTTCTATTCTACTGCTACCGCCAGCAGCCAAGCACCTGCCGAATTCAGCCGGCCCCATACTGTCAGAGGCTTTTCGGTTTCGCAATTGTGTAAAAATTTGTCGGTTTCCGAGTCCAAAGTCACGAGTTGCCAAGTTTGACCGGCCGCAGATGCGGGGCTTGTCAGCGTTAGTGTCCAGTCTTGTTCGCCGAGGCGACGGAAAATGCCAGAAAATTGGCTGTGGGTATTTGCTGTTTGACTGCTTGGTTTTTCTACTGACTCCTGACATTCGCCGCTGGCGGGATATGCTTGGGGTCGATCGAGATAATAGCGTTGCCAATCGAGCCAGTCCGATCGATCCCGTGTCAAATTAAATAAAGGAATAACCGCCGCACTCGCCTCGGAATCTTGCAGCAAAGCTTCCTGCAAAACTCTCACCGGCAACTCCCGCGGCTGACATCCAGATTCCGCGCACAAAGCCGCCGCCATCCCCGCCGCCTGTCCAATATTCATTACCGTCGGTTGCAAGCGAGTTGCACCGTTAGCGATGTGAGATACGGAAATATTTTTTTCGCAGACTAGCAAACCGTCCGTACTCGCAGGAATTAGCGCGCTGTAAGGAATGGTAAACGGAGTTCCAGTCCAGCGGCCGCCCCAGCGGATCGATTTTGGCTGCAAGGGAATGTCGCCACTGGTGTAGTGGTGATCGTTGGCATAGTTCCCGATCGCAATTGTTTCACAAATGCCCTCAGAATTTATCGGCAACTTCGCGACTCTGCCACCGACAATAGGCAAAATATCTTGTTCTCTGATTGTTTGTACTCCCCGCAAGCGCCGACTTTCTCGGTAGTAAGGATGTAAGGCAAAGGAAGAAAGAAGGGAAGAATTTTGTTGATTGTCGATCGTTGAAAGGGGGAAAATATTCTGTGCAAGGCCGTAGCGGGGGCCGAGTTGCGTTTGAATGAAGCGGGCGAAACTTTGACTGTGCCAGAGACTTTCTTGGAGGAATTCTTGTCGAGATGTTTCTGATTTAATGAGTCGATCGACTCCTTCACCATAATCATTACCTCGAATCGGCCAATTAATCATCAACAATCCCCCCGGAAGCCTGCCGTAATTGAGAAATTGTTCGGGAGTGTAACCGTCCCAAGCACCGATAAATCGATCGAGATTCTCAACAGGCGGCGCGGGAATTTCTGGCGCCACCGCACCTTTACCAAAATCCTGCATAATTGCCACCCAAGTCGGAGCTTGCACCGAATAACGCTCTGTGAGAGCATTAGAGGCAGCCGGCGCGCTGGGTTCTCCCCACTCGGCTTGGAATTCCCAACCCCAGCGGTGCCCAACATCCGCTAAAGCCAGCAAATCTCCCAATTCCGTTGCATCCAAAGTGATTTTGGCCGAAACAGTAAAATCTGCAAACCGAACGCCAGAAATGCGATATCTTTCCCGTAGCACATCATGAGCGATTTGTCCAGAAATCCACTGTAAGTTCGGCAAACATTTAACCCAATCAGCAAAAATTTCAGCACCGATGCGGGGATCGTAAGTAAAAAAACTTACCCAACCCCAATCCAAACCTCCCGGCTGTCGCTGCTGGAGTTCCCGGAGAAACGCGCCCCACAAACCAGTTTGAAAAGCTGCTAATTCATTGCCATCGGGGGCAGAAACGCCAGCAGAAGTCAGCATTCCTCCCAGCCAGGGGAATTCACTTACTAAAATAGTTTTGGCCCCTCGGCGGGCTGCTTGCACGGCTGCGGCAGTGCCGCCAGTGCCGCCACCGACTACCAAAACATCTGCTTTTAAGACCGAAGACATGGGCAATACCATTTTAGATTTTAGATTTTAGATTTTAGATTGCAAGAGGCTCATTCATCATGTAAGGTGCGACCACAAGCACCCAGAGGATAGATGTTCGGCGTTGGCGCCCATTGAATGTAAGGGTACACAGGCGGCGCACCCTACAGATTTTAAAATTACCTCTTTCTCCTCTTCCCTCTACCTCTGCGTCCTCTGCGTCCTCTGCGGTAAAAAAAAAAATTAGTTATTGTGAAAGTCAGATCGCATCTCAAATCAAAAAGAATCAGAAAATGGGGAACCGGGACACTAAAGTCATACGTCGCGTAATTTCCCCACTACTCACTACTAACCAAGCAATTGAAAATGGAAAAAGGTTTTATTTTGTGGTTCACCGGGCTGAGCGGTTCCGGCAAGACAACTATCACCAAAGCTCTCGAACCTGAATTGAAGGCAAGAGGTTGCAAAGTGGAAATATTAGATGGAGATGTCGTTCGCACCAACTTGTCAAAAGGTTTGGGATTTAGCCAAGAAGACAGAGATACTAATATTCGGCGGATTGGATTTGTAGCTCACCTGCTGAGCCGCAATGGAGTAGCCGTAATGACCGCAGCTATTAGCCCCTACAGAGCAATTCGCGACGAAATTAGAGCAATGGAGCCCCATTTTGTTGAAGTATATATCACAGCGCCGTTAGAAGTGTGCGAAGGTCGCGATGTCAAGGGGTTATACGCTAAGGCGAGAGCAGGAGAAATTAAGGGTTTTACGGGAATTGACGATCCTTATGAAGAACCGCTTAATCCTGAGATTATTTGTTACACAGAGCGAGAAACTGTGGAAGAGAGTGTTAAAAAAGTTCTGACCAAGTTAGAACAGTTGGGTTACATTTGATGTTGGCGGGGTTGGATGAGGATAGGGGCAAAAAGCGATGGTGGTGAAAAGTTATTCGCACGGCGTGCAACTTGAGAAAAAAGCTCACCCTTGTGTTCCCTTCGCGGAGAGGGAGGGTGAAGAATTTCTCCCATTTCCTGCAAGAAGAGGGGCTCAGGGAGACATTTCCAGCAAAAGCTGCAAGCTAAGTTATTGGGCAAGCAATGCTGTCAAAAGTTTAATGATTCAAAGTTTAACAGTGTCAGTGCTGGCGGCGGTGGGTTCATCTCCTGCAGCGGCCCAGTTTATGCCTCCTCCTCCTCCTCCTGCGGATGCGGGTTCTCCTGTTCCTGTACCAGTACCCGCAGCGCCGGGATTTCCGGGATTTCCGGCAACTGAACCTTCAAGTGTACGATCGGAAGTTTACACTTTAGGCGCGGGCGATCGTATTCAAATGGACATCTTCAACGTCCCGGAATACAGCGGCCCCAACGGTCAACACCAAGTACAGGCCGACGGTTCCCTGAGTTTGCCGTTAATTGGCAGCGTTTCGGTGTACGGGATGACCCTAGAACAAGCTTCTAATGCTGTTAAAGACAAATACGGCAAATACCTCAAACGCCCTTGGATTACCCTGAAACTGCTGGCGCCGCGTCCTTTGCAAATTGCGATCGCGGGCGAAATCAACCGCCCCGGAGCCTATACAATATCCTCAGCAGCAGGCCCCGGAGGCACAGCAGAGCAAATGGGAACTCAAATGCCAACGATATCGCGGGCTCTGCGAATGGCAGGCGGAATTACCCAGTCAGCAGACGTGCGACAAATCAAAATCCGCCGCCCCCAGCGCAACGCACCGGAACAAATTATTAGTGTGGATTTGTGGGAATTATTGCAAAACGGCGATTTGCGGGCCGATATGACTTTGCGCGACGGCGATACTATATTTATTCCCACTGTAACTAGCCTCAACCGCCAAGAAGCACCGACTTTAGCAGTAGCTAACATTACCGGACAAAGCACTCAACCAATTAATATTGCTGTGGTGGGCGAAGTAACTCGCCCCGGTACTTATACTTTGACAAAAGAGGCTCAAAGTAGGGTACAAGAGAATGAAATGGGTGAAAATTCTGGTTTGTTTGCTGCCAGCGAAACCAACGGCGGGGAAAGTGTTTTGCAGCAAACTGTAACGAGGGCAATTAAAATGGCGGGCGGCATTACGCCGGTAGCTGATATCCGACAAATACAAGTTCGCCGCCTGACGCGGGCGGGTACAGAACAAATTATTAATGTCAATTTGTGGCAACTTTTGGAAGGGGGAGATGTATCCCAAGATTTAGCGCTACAACAGGGAGATACAGTAATCGTCCCCAAAGCCGAAAACCTCGATGAAACCCAAGACGAACAAGTTGCTAATTCTAATTTTTCACCGGATACGATTAGGGTGAACATTGTAGGAGAAGTCGTGAAACCGGGAACGATTGCGGTGGTGCCCAACACTACTTTAAATCAAGCGCTGGTAGCAGCGGGAGGTTTTAATAAAGCGCGGGCAGAAATGGATTCGGTGAATTTAATTCGCCTCAATCCTAACGGCACCGTTTCGCAGCTAACTGTTAAGGTGGATTTTTCTGCAACTGCCAATGAAGAAACTAATCCCAAACTGAAAAATAATGATGTAATTATGGTAAGGCGATCGGGTCGCGCTACGTTCTCGGATAATGTAGGAGGGACTCTCGCTCCTCTCAGCCCGCTGTTAGGAATATTTCGGTTGTTCGATATTTTTCGGTGATTTGAATAAACTGGCATTAAGACCTCAAAAACCCGATTTAGAGAAAATATTGCGGTTTGGTAATGCAATATCGAGGAATCAACCGATTTCCTGAAACTCCGCCACCAATACAGACGTTTAAACTAATAAGTTGTAGAAATCAAATGAAACCAGGGAAACAATCTCAAGTAGCACTGTTTAATCATAAAAAAGCCGCTGATTTGCAAAAAATGTCTTCTGGGCTTTATGGAGAAGATCAATTTTTAGGCAGCAACAAAACCGAGACAGAAGAGTTAACTTTTTGGGAAGTTTGCCGCAGTCGCTCCATCTTAGTAATCGGCGTAGCAGCGGCAGTGACTACCGGAGTTTTCGCCTGGACACTGAATCAAAAAAGCGAGTACGAAGGGCGCTTTCAATTATTAGTAGAACCAGCCGTTACGCAAAATACTTTAGCCAAAATTTACTCGGGTGAGCTGAAACTGCAACCAGCGGCGCCCGCGACGACAGAAAATGCTGGTTTTGACTACGAATCGCAAATTCAAGTTTTACAAAGCCCGCAAGTAATGGCGCCGATTGTTAAAGAGTTGCAGGCTAAGTATCCTGACATAAATTACAACTACCTCTTGAACCAAAAAGCAGATAATTTGCCGTTTTCTCAGGAAACTAGGTTGTCAATTAATCGATTCAAAAATACCAAGATTATCGAAGTTAGATATCGGGATTACGATCCGAAAAAAATTCAGTTTGTTTTGGAAAAAGTTGCGCTAGGCTACCGCAACTACAGCGTGCAAGATACCACAACTCAAATTAGTCAGACTCTGGATTTTGTAAAATCGAAAATTCCCAATCAGCAAAAACGCCAACAAGCTCTGCAAACAGAAATTCAAAAGTTGCGGCAGCAGTACAATTTCATCGACCCGCAAATTCAAACGCAACAACTCGCGCAGCAAATCAGTGAACTTCAAACGCAAAGATTGGAAGCGCAAACGCAGCTCAATCAGCAGAGATTGCTCTATTCCAATCTGCAAAATCAGCTTGGATTAAACCAGAAGCAAGCGCTGATGGCCTCGGCTCTGAGTCAAGCTCCCCGCTATCAAGGGATGCTGACTCAATTGCAGCAATTAGAAGGGCAAATTGCGATTAACTCGGCTACGTTTACAGACGAAACTCCGCAAATGCAATTGTTGCGAGAACAGCGCAAAAACCTGATTCCTTTATTGAAGAAAGAAGCCCAACAAGTTCTGGGAACTGATTTGGCTAAGGTAAATTCACAAGTGCTGGCTTTTCAAGATCCGGTGCGGATTAAGTTAATCGAGCAGTTTATCGGTACTGCTAATTTAATTCAGGTGCTGGGCGTGCGGAATCAAGTTTTGGAACAAGCTGCTAAGCAGTTGAATCAATACTCTCAAAAATTCCCGGTGATTTTGCGGCGCTATTCCGATTTGCAGCGCGAGTTGGACGTGACTAACAATACGCTGAATGGTTTGCTGGCAAAACAGCAAGCTTTGCAGCTTGAAGCTGTGGGCAAAAAAGAGGTGGCTTGGGAAGTTATTGCTAAGCCTGAAATTCCGCGTTACAAAAATGGCGAGTTGATGGCTGTTGCTCCGATTATGCCTTTGAATTTGGCTTTGGGGGGATTGGCTGGTATGCTGTTTGGTATGCTGGCGGCGCAGTTGGCGGAACGGTTTAAAAATAAAACGGTGTTCCAAACTCCAGAGGATGTTAAACAGTCGATTCGCCTGCCTTTGTTGGGGGTAATTCCTGCTAGCGATAAAATTTTGAGACTTCCTCCTGCTGAGACAAGCCCGGTGGATGTGGCAATTTCGCCGATGCCGACGGATGCTTTTCAGGAAGCTTTTCGATCGCTCAATGCGAATATTCGCTTACTAAACGTTGATACTCCGATCAATTCTTGTGTAATTACTTCTTGTCAAGTAGGTGATGGCAAGTCTACGGTAGCAGTAAATCTGGCGCGGGCGGCGGCGGCAATGGGGCAGCAAGTGCTGTTGGTGGATGGGGATTTACGGCGCCCGCAGGTACACGAAATGCTGGGTTTACCGAATTGGCAAGGCTTGCACAATGTGATTGCTGATGATCTGGATGTGCAACAGGTGATTGTGCGATCGCCCCGCGATGAAAATTTGTTTGTGTTAACTTCCGGCCCGGTTCCTTTCGATCCCACAAAGGTGCTTTCTTCCAAAAAAATGCAGCATTTAATGGCAGCTTTGTCAAGTCATTTTGATTTAGTTATTTACGATACTGCACCACTTTTGGGTTTGGCGGATGCGAATTTGTTGGCGGCTCACACTAACGGATTGATGCTGGTAGTGGGGCTGCATCAAACTGAGCGGGAGGCGCTGTTGTTGGCTTTTGAAGATTTGAAAATGGCGGGAATTCCGCTGTTGGGAATGGTGGCGAATAACGATAAAGGCAGCAGGTATTACTATCAGTCTTACGTGCAGGATTACGTTCAGGAACAGTCTGTTTGAGGGAGAGGAATTGAGAAATGTTTAGTGGAACAGGCCGTCGGGCCTGTTCTTGAGAATGCAAGGCGGGCGGGACACCCGATCAGATATTTATATTTCCTCCATCTTGCACCTTTAATTGTGAATCAAGCTGTCTGGGGCGGGCGGGACGCCCCAGAAGAACATTTAACTTTTGTGGAACAGAACAGGCCGTCTAGCGTGTTCTGGTGATTTGTGCGTGATTTCAGAAAGACAAATTTTCTTAAGATTTGCGATCGAGACTCTGAACTATAATAAAAAGTAGAGAAATTTAAACAAATCGCGGCACTTGCAACTTAGCAAAATCTGAAAGAAAACGTGGCTGGTAAATTCCTATTTTGTAATACCTTGATACAACTCCCTGCCTCGGCTCAAAACTAGCAGGGAGTTTTGTGTTTTTCACACAGGAGATGAAACAATGGCTATTGCTACTATCAACCCGGCAACGGGAGAAACGCTGAAAACTTTCGAGCCGATCGCGGATGAGGTAATCGAAGCTAAGCTGGAATTAGCACAGCAAGCTTTTAAAAAATACCGCCAACTGCCGTTTGAGCAGAGAGCTCTGTGGATGCAGAAAGCTGCAGACATCTTGGAGCGCGATCGCGAAATTTACGCTGAAATGATGACTCTGGAAATGGGTAAAACGCTCAAATCTGCGATCGGCGAAGTCGAAAAATGCGCCTTAGTTTGTCGCTATTACGCCAAAAATGCCGCTCAATTTATGGCAGACATACCGGCAACCACTGACGCTAGCAGCAGCTTTGTCCGCTACCAACCGCTAGGCGCTATTTTAGCCGTTATGCCGTGGAACTTCCCATTTTGGCAAGTTTTTCGGTTTGCGGCGCCGGCGCTGATGGCGGGCAATGTCGGCTTGCTTAAACACGCTTCCAACGTGCCTCAGTGCGCTTTGAAAATCGAAGAAATTTTCAGGGAAGCTGGCTTTCCCGAAGGCGTTTTTCAAACTTTGTTAGTGGGCGCCGACAAAGTAGGCAATATCGTTGCGGACGATCGTATAAAAGCAGCAACCCTCACCGGTAGCGAACCAGCGGGTGAAAGTTTGGCAGCAAATGCGGGCAAAAATTTGAAAAAAGTAGTGCTGGAATTGGGAGGAAGCGACCCATTTATTGTGATGTCGAGCGCCGATGTAGCAGCAGCTTTATCAACTGCTGTGACATCCCGGATGCTCAATAACGGTCAATCTTGCATCGCCGCCAAACGCTTTATTTTAGCAGAAGAGATAGCCGACGAATTCATCACAGGATTTGTCGAAAAATTCGAGCAATTAAAAGTAGGCGATCCGATGTTGCCAGAAACCGATATCGGCCCTTTAGCTACTCCCGCCATCCTCAAAGACTTGGACAATCAAGTGCAAAATTGCATCCAATCGGGAGCAAAAATTCTGACAGGTGGCCGCCCATTGTCAGAGAAAGCCGGCAATTTCTACTTGCCAACTATTCTGACAGATATTCCGCCGAATGCCTCTGCCCGTCAAGAAGAATTTTTCGGGCCCGTAGCTTTAGTATTCCGGGTTGCAGGCATCGAGGAGGCGATCGAACTCGCAAATAGCACATCTTTTGGCTTGGGTGCGTCAGCTTGGACTACAGTAAACTCAGAGAGCGATCGATTTATTTCCGAACTAGAGGCGGGCGCGGTATTCATCAACGGTTTAGTAAAATCCGACCCTAGATTGCCCTTCGGCGGTATCAAACGCTCCGGTTACGGACGCGAATTGAGCATCCAAGGAATGCACGAATTTGTTAACATAAAAACAGTGTGGGTGAAATAAGCTCCCACTCTCTCAACCGATCGCACAAATCTACATAAGTCTGCGTTTATCTGCGTTTATCTGCGGTTAAAAATTCCCATTTAGTATTTTTGCGATCGGTTGAAAAAGACAAAAAAACCATTAACCGAGGAGAGAAACGGAAATGAACACAGCTCAACTATTGGTAAAATGTTTAGAAAATGAAGGCGTCGAATACGTCTTTGGACTTCCCGGAGAAGAAAATTTAGAAGTTCTAGAAGCCCTGAGAAACTCTTCAATTAAATTTATTACTACTCGCCACGAACAAGGCGCCGCATTCATGGCAGACGTTTACGGTCGTCTCACCGGCAAAGCCGGCGTTTGCTTGTCCACCTTGGGCCCTGGGGCAACTAACTTAATGACAGGAGTTGCTGACGCCAACTTAGACGGCGCTCCTTTAATAGCAATTACCGGACAAGTCGGCACAGACAGAATGCACATAGAATCGCACCAATATTTAGATTTGGTCGCCATGTTTGCGCCAGTTACTAAGTGGAATGCTCAAATTGTTCGCCCCAGCACGACGGCAGAAATTGTCCGCAAAGCTTTTAAAGTAGCTCAAAGTGAAAAGCCGGGAGCAGTTCACATTGACTTACCTGAAAACATCGCAGCCATGCCTGCTGAAGGAGATCCGCTCACCAAAGACAACCGCGAAAAAACTTTTGGCGCTTACCAAAGCTTGAATAAAGCCGCTGTGGCAATTTCCAAGGCAAAAAGTCCTCTGCTTTTAGTAGGAAACGGTGCGATCCGCGCTAACGCCAGCGATGCTTTGACACAATTTGCTACTCGATTGAATATCCCTGTAGCTAATACTTTCATGGGCAAAGGTGTGATTCCTTACACTCATCCTTTGGCACTGTGGACGACGGGCTTGCAAAAACGCGATTACATTAGCTGTGCTTTTGAAGAAACGGATTTAGTGATTGCTGTTGGCTACGATTTGATTGAATATTCCCCGAAAAAGTGGAATCCTGAAGGAAAAATTCCGATTATTCATATTGGAGCTCTGCCAGCAGAAATTGACAGCAGTTATATTCCTCTTATAGAAGTTGTGGGGGATATTTCTGATTCTCTCAATGAAATTTTGCAGCGTGCCGATCGCATGGAGAAAGTAGACCCTTTTGCTAAGCAATTGCGGGCGGATATTCGGGCTGGGTACGAACAATATGCAGCCGACGACGGTTTCCCGATCAAGCCACAAAAACTCATTTACGATTTGCGGCAAATCCTGGACCCGGAAGATATTCTTATATCTGATGTCGGAGCTCACAAAATGTGGATCGCGCGGCACTATCATTGCGATCGCCCGAATACCTGTTTGATTTCCAACGGCTTTGCGGCGATGGGAATTGCGATTCCGGGTGCGGTAGCTGCAAAACTCGTTTATCCCGATCGCAAAGTAGTAGCCGCCACCGGCGACGGTGGTTTTATGATGAATTGCCAAGAGTTAGAAACTGCTTTGCGAGTCGGTACTAATTTTGTGACGCTGATATTTAATGACGGCGGTTACGGGTTAATTGAATGGAAGCAGCAAGATTATTTTGGTCATTCCGATTTCGTCAAATTTGGCAATCCCGATTTTGTGAAATTTGCGGAAAGTATGGGTTTAAAAGGCTATCGAGTGGAATCTGCAACAGATTTTATTCCGATTCTGAAAGAAGCCCTTGCTCAAGATGTCCCTTGCGTGATTGACTGTCCGGTAGACTATCGGGAAAATGCGCGTTTCAGTCAATTATCTGGGGATATGAGTTGCAATTTGTAAGAGTAGCTAGAGCCTCGGCTTCTTTAATAAGTCGGGGTTCTAATAATGGACATTATTCGAGATAGAGTTTTGTAGCTTGTTTAAGATTGGCGATCGCTTCTTCTATGGTTTCGCCTGGGTCAACCGTGCTGACTTCAGGACATTCGGCAATGTACATATCTTCTTCTTGGTAAATGATGCCTGTGAAGCTTGGATTTTTCCTTATAATTTTCGCTTCCATTTAGATAGGGCTCAAGCTAGCATCCGGGCGTGAGCAATTTCTCTATCACCTATGAGACGGACTTGGGAGCTAAAGAGTGAAATAATAGCTAATGTTTTCCCCGTCAAGGTAACAAATTCTACTTCATATCCTACCCCACCTTGATGTACTAAAACAACAGTGCCAATATCGCCTTGGCTTAATTTTTTTTCTGGGATATCAATTGTTAAAACAATGCTGTCAAGTTCTTGAATCATTTTATTTTTTAATCTGGTGGATAGGCACTTACTAGCCTGGGAGTGTCGCCTCCGGTTTCAATAAACCAAACAGAACGCACAAAGGGTTTTCTGCCATCTGCTGCTAGCATTTCTTCTTCAATAACGTACCGACTGCCAAAAGGAGATTCTTCAATTTTAGCTAATTCATGGTCGGCGGCATGACGCAGCAAGGCCGTTGCCATGATTTCCCAAGCATCAACTGAAAAGCCAAACCGTAAAAAAAATTTTGCTTTGCTTTTCCCGTCGCGGTGGGTGAGTGAGAGCAGATATTCGGTAATTTTCTTTTCAGGAACGACTGCTCTTTCATAATTGGGCAGTTTCAAGCACTCTTTCCAAAGCTTACTCTTGTATATTAACCAGAGTGGAGGCGATCGGTCAAGCAGGGGCGATTACCTACGGGATAGCTGCGCCTCGCGTGCTTTTTGACAAGTTGGGATGTAAGGGCGATCGCTATTACGTCAGTCATTATTCCGCACTGTTTGCTAGAATTATTTAAGTCAGCTATAAGGACGGCTATGACTGAAGCTATCTCAACAAAAAATGAATATCAAATAACTGTGAGTTCTCCAGTTTGGCAAAGAGTTGAGCAAATTGCCGCAGAATTTAACTTGTCAGTTTCGGAACTATTGGAACAGATAGGCAAAAATCAACTCAAAGTTGTTGCGGTTCCCGGTAATTCAGTAAAAGTGAGTGAGCAAGATATTGCAAATGCTTTTATTTGGTTAGCCGCCCAAACTAATGTAGCAATCAACGCCTACAAGCTACAAAAACTTATATATTACGCTCAAGCTTGGTATTTAGGAGTTTACGGAAAGCCACTATTTGATGCAGATTTTCAAGCAGGGATTCACGGGCCGGTTATTCCTGATTTATTAGAAAAGTATCAACGCCAATTTAGTTGGGAACGCATTACAGAGAAAATCGAACAACCGAAAATTCCCCAAAAAGTTGGGCAATTTATCGAAGAAGTTGCGGAGGCATATTTTGAGTATGATGATGAAACTTTGGAACGAATGATTTGCAGTGAAATGCCTTGGCTGGAAGCGAGAGGAGATTTGCCGAGAGACGAATCTTGTCATGGGATTATTTCTCACGAATCGATGAAGAAATATTATTCGGGCCGTTTCTTCTCTAAATAATATAAGGGCGATTCCCTACGGGATAGCTGCGCCGCGCGTGCTTTTTGACAATTTGGGATGTAAGGGCGATCGCACTTTTTCAGCTTCAAGTATTCGGATTAGCTGTTACCTGCGTGATGTACGGGATAATCAGGTCAAAATCCTTACGGATTTCTGCCAGTTGTTTTACCTAAGTATGAGAAGCATAAATCACTTCCTCTTACTTCGGGCGATCGGTTGCAATTTGCTTCTCAATCTCTCCGTAGAGTTTTATTTTAACTTGTCGGATTTGATATGATGCGTTTTTTCAGTCAATTCAGACCTAGTTGAGTTTTTGGCTACTTAAACTAATATTTAAGGACACTAACTAAGAAAGAGCCTATTTTTTGATTGTTTAGCGACACGCCACACTTCTCTCTAAAATATCATCACTTCAAACCCAATAATAAGGCGATTCCGCCGATCGCACCAACTACCCCCACAACAGCCCGAAGGCTCACTTTTTCGCCCGCCAGCACCGCTAAAGGCAGTATAAATAGGGGACTGGTAGAACTGAGTGCTTGAGCGATTGCTGCGGGTGCATATTTCAGCGAAGTCTGTTGCAGAAAAATTCCGAGATAGGTTCCTAAAAAAGCTGCTATAATTATTGCACCTAATAGTTTTGGCGCTTTTAATTGTTTGAAACTATCAAGATTTTTTGGGTTCAAAAAGCATAGCATAACTGCCATGCCGCCGCTCAAACGCAAAGCCGCAGTCCACAGGGGATCAATATCTATTTGAGTGAAGGCGGCGCGGGATAAAATAGCTCCAGCGGCGTGGGATGTTTGTCCTAATAAACTAATGGCTAATCCTTGCCAAAGATGTTTTGATGGTAAGGTTGTTTCGGCTGTTCGTTCTGCAATTACCCACGCTACGCCGCAGATTGTTAAAAGAATGCCAGTACAAGCAATGGGCGATAACTTTTCTTGCAAAAATATTAAGCCCAATAAAGCTGTTAAAGGGGGAGATAGGGTTTCTAAAAGCAGCGTTCGCCTCGCGCCTAAATATTTTAATACGATAAAGAAAGCGGTGTCTCCGATGCCAATTCCTAGGGCGCCGCCGATCAGCAGCATTGCTAAAATATTAGGGTTGATTGCGGGTAAGGGTTTACCTAAAATTAGTACAGTGGCAAGGAGCATGAAAAGGGCGATCGCGCCTTTGAGCAAGTTTAGCACCACTGCGGGGATTTGCTGTCCCACTCGCTGCCAGATGGTGGAAGATAGAGCCCAGACAAATGCAGCGCCTAAAGCGGCGATTTCACCCATAAAATTTGTTGACTGTTGACTGTTGACTGTTGACTGTTGACTGACTAACGACTAACGACTAATGACTAATGACTAATGACTGTTGTTACCGATGCCCGATGCCCGATGCCCGATGCCCAATGCCCGATACCCAATATAAATTAGGGTTCCAGACTTATCATCTGAAACCCTATATTTATTAAGCTTCTTTAGTAGTGGGCGGGGAGAGAATCGAACTCTCATACCGTAAGGTGTCAGATTTTGAGTCTGATGCGTCTACCAATTTCGCCACCCGCCCTTTTTATCGGTTTCACCATCATAAAGCGCCGATCGATTTTTGTCAAGCAAAGATTCATAATCTTTTGAACTGGCCCAGCGATCGATCTCTCTGGCGCGCAATACTGGTACAGGATGCGACAACTGAGCCGTTTGAGCTTGTTTGAGCATTTCTCCCAGTTCCGTGCTGCTGAGGTCGTCGTAGGCTCGCGCCTGGGCCAAAAACTCATCGACATTCAGTTTCGGAGCTAAAGTCGGCGAACCTCCTGCCAGTTTCATCAACAACGATGCTACCACTCTTGGGTCTTGGGTGGCGAGCAAGGCGGCGCGATCGCACGTAAATTCCGCACACCGCAACCATTCCAACATTTGCGCCTGCAAACCCTGGGCGAGCACGGCTCCCACCGGCGAAATTTGGCCGGCGGCCAACACAATTAAATTAGCCAGAGTCAGGTAAACTCCGTGTTCGCACTTCAAATGCCCCAACTCGTGAGCAATTACTGCCTTAACTTCCTCATCTGTGAGCAAATCAATCAGAGAAGTGTGCATCACCACAAAAGGCTGTTTTCCCCGCATCGCGAAGGTGTAAGCATTCGGCATCGGATGCTGGCGGACATAAAGCTGCGGC
Organism: Microcoleus sp. D3_18_C2; assembly: GCF_036702395.1. NCBI lineage: Bacteria > Bacillati > Cyanobacteriota > Cyanophyceae > Oscillatoriales > Microcoleaceae > Microcoleus > Microcoleus sp. D3_18_C2. The sequence continues at coordinate 72,401 of NZ_JAUBTG010000013.1, forward strand.
GGTTCCAAATCCAGAGTTTTGCAGGCATCCAACAACAATTGATGCAGGTGGGGCAATTGATTTTCCCCGACTTGGACGCTGGAAGCCAGATTTTCCAGCATGAAAAACTGTTCGCCCAGTTGTCCCAGCAACTGCCGCACCATCAAATCCAGGCCGGGCAGTTGTTTGAGAGTGCTGGTAGCTTCCAAGTCTAGGGGGTGGCGAAACTGGTCTGCTTTCAAACCGATGAGCGGTATGTTCGACATTTTAATCCTGAGTCATTAGTCATTAGTCATTAGTCATTGGTCATTGGTCATTAGTCATTGGTCATTGGGAATTGGGAATTGAGAATTGGGAACTGGGAATTGGGAATTTTCTTCCTTCTTCCTTCTTCCTGACATCCGTTACATCCGCTACAGAATCCGTTGCCGAACTTCCTTTTTCCTTCTTCCTAATGACTAATGACTGCTGACTAATGACTAATGACTAATTAACAGTTTAAACCCGATCGCACGGGATTGACAGGAGCCTCAGCAGTCGCCGGGTCTGTACCCTCTTTCACGCGTCGCAAATTCGCGCCCAATTTTTGCAGTTTCACCTCTAACTGCTCGTAGCCGCGGTCTAAATGCTGCAAGCTGCTGATGGTGGTGACACCATCGGCTGCAAGTCCCGCTAACACTAACGCCGCCGAAGCCCGCAAATCTGTTGCCACTACCGGCGCACCCGACAGCCGCGACACTCCGCGCACAATCGCGACATTGCCTTTAAGGCGAATGTCGGCGCCCATGCGGTTGAGTTCTGCTACGTGGCGCAAGCGATTCTCAAACACGGTTTCTTTGATCAAGCTGTCGCCCTCGCTCAGCGTCAGCAAAGCCATAAACTGAGCTTGCATATCTGTGGGGAAACCAGGGTAAGGCAGAGTTTCGATGTCTGTGGCCGAGTGAGTTTGGCCGGGAACTATCCGCAAAATGTCGGGGGATTCTGCAATAATTTTCGCCCCAATTGTCTTCAATTTGGCAATGACTGCGGTCAGGTGGTCGGGAATTACCGGCGACAAACTGATTTCGGAGTGAGTGATGGCTCCGGCTACTAAAAATGTTCCGGCTTCAATGCGATCGGGAATAATTGGATAGTCTACCGCGTGCAGCTTGGGAACTCCCGAAATGACGATCGTATTCGTGCCAGCGCCTTGAATTTTTGCTCCCATGGCGCAGCAGAAATTCGCCAAATCTGCGACTTCCGGCTCTTGAGCCGCATTTTCAATCACGGTTTCTCCTTGGGCCAGAGTCGCCGCCATCATCAAAGTTTCAGTTGCGCCAACGCTGGGGTAGTCCAAATAAATTTTGGCTCCTTTCAGGCGGCGGTTCGGCCCTTTGACGTAAGCGTGAACGGTGCCGTGGTCGATGTGGACTTCGGCACCGAGGGCTTGCAAACCGCGAACGTGGAGTTCAACGGGTCGGGCACCGATGGCGCACCCACCGGGCAAGGGTACTTTGGCAAATCCCAAACGCGCTAGCAGTGGGCCGATAATAAAGAAGCTCGCCCGCAGTTGGCTGACTAATTCGTAGGGGGCTTGAGCGTCTATGAGGTTGCTGGCGTTGATGTCTAAAACGTCCCCGTGCTGCTGTAATTTGACTCCTACAGCCGAGAGAATTTGCCCCATGCGGGCGACATCGACTAGACCGGGAACGTTGCGGAGACGGCAATCCTCTGGGCATAGCAGGGCTCCTGCCATGACGACTAAGGCCGAGTTTTTGGCGCCGCTGATTTTGACGTGTCCTTTAAGGGGCTGGCGACCCCAAATTTGCAATACTTGTTGGTCGCTTTCAGGTGAAGCTGGCAGGTTAGATGAGTTCTGAGCTGGTGTAATGGGTTTGCCCTCCATAATTCGCTTCGTTACTTTATACATTATTAATTTTGGTTCGATTTTACCGGAAAGTTTTTATATGTCTAGGGGTGACATTTGGAATTCCGGGAATTATATTTGCTGGAATTCAATCGGGACAAGGCTTTCAGGTTTAATCGCACAAATAATGTCGATCGAGTCTCATGAAATTATCTGTATCAAAATTTACGTTCATTTGTAGCGGTCGCTCGGATCACAGATGTTATAGCTTTGTCAACGATCTTTTGAAGTAAAAGCCGGCTGGGTTGTTGACAAAGGTGTAAGATATCTGTTCGATCGACAATGCTAGAAAGTTAACACATTGTCGATCGCCCCATTGCCTGTGCTAACCTGTGACAACAACCTAGAGTAAAACTTAAGTGCCAAATACTTTGCTAAACTTATTCACAGTTAATCACCGAGAGGAAGTTTCATGTTTGCTGTCAAGCGGGCGCTAAAATTAAATAACAAGGAAGCGACGTTGATGGCAAAACACGCAGGATTCCGGCGCGTAGTTTTCAATTTTGGGTTGAGCCTGCGAACTCAAATGTACAGTGAGGGGAAATTTACCGACTCGAAGGTACTCAACGAAGTCAAGAAGGTTCTCACCAATCACGTCAAGAAAACGTCTGAATTTGCTTGGATGAACCAGTTGTCTAGCCGAGTTTATCAAAACGCTTTGATTGACTTAAAAGATGCTTTTAGTCGATATCGTTCGGGGAAAGCAGGTCATCCGAAGTTCGCCAGCCGGCGAGACGGTCAATCTTTTACGGTTGATTCATCTAACGGTAAACTTTTGTTAGTCGCTGGTAGCACTATCAAGATTCCTACGTTGGGAACTTTTCGACTTTTTGAGCCGTTAGAATGTGGTTTTATTTCTCAAACTTTTACGGTTTCAAAAGAAGGTAATCGCTGGTTTGTTTCCTTTTGTGTGGATGCAGAGCGCCTGCCCGGTGGGCAGTCTGAAGGTTCTGTAGGAATTGATGTCGGCATCAAGTATGCGGCCACGCTATCAACCCAACAGAGTTTTGATGCACCAAAGCCGCTAAAGCAAGCGAAAACCAAGCTTGCTACTTTACAGCGCCAAGCATCTAAACAGGTAAAAGGCTCTCGAAATCAGCGCAAAACCTACAACAAAATTAGTCAGATCCATGCACGAGTCGCTCGTATTCGCTTAGACTTCCTTCACAAGTTAACAACTTACCTAGCTAAAACTTTCAAGCTAATTAAGATTGAGAACTTGAATGTTCAAGGAATGATGGCGAATCATAAGTTAGCTGGAGCAATATCTGACCTGGGATTTTACGAATTCAAACGTCAGCTCGACTACAAATGCCTTATGTATGGAGCTAGTTTAGTGCTAGTAGACCAGTGGTTCCCTAGTACGAAAACTTGCTCAAATTGTGGCACAAAAAAAGATATGCCACTAAGCGTTCGGACTTTTGACTGTCCTACTTGTGGCATATCTTTGGAGCGGGATTTTAACGCAAGTTTGAATATTTTAAATTGGGAACCCTCGGCTTGAGGGGAATAGCCTACTTATCTTGGGATTAGCCGTCTACCCAACAGCGTAGGAAGTGAAATCGAATTGTGTCTAAAAATGAGTTTAGACAAGTTTAGATAAGTTTCACGAAGCAGCCAAAGCTACTCCTAGCATATGGTTCACATTAAACGGATCGAACTGACTAACTTTAAATCTTTTGGCGGCACGACGGCCATTCCCGTGCTGCCCGGTTTTACTGTGGTTTCCGGGCCCAACGGTTCTGGGAAGTCCAACATCCTCGACGCTTTGCTGTTTTGTCTCGGACTTTCGAGTTCTAAGGGAATGCGGGCTGAACGTTTGCCGGATTTGGTGAACAGCGCCCAAAACAAACGCGGTACGATCGAAGCTAGCGTGACTGCGACTTTTGCGTTGGAAGATGTGGGGGACGAATGGTTCGCCCAGGATGAAGATGAGGAGGAAAATGCAGCAGATGAGTTATCTGTTGAAGCAGAGGAAGTCGAAGGGATAGAAATTGCCGAAACTCA
>NZ_JAUBTG010000013.1:76392-128237 GCF_036702395.1 Microcoleus sp. D3_18_C2
AGACAACAACGGCCAATCATCTGCCAATCGAAAATCCAAAATCCAAAATCCAAAATCGGATGAGTTATCTGTTGAAGCAGAGGAAGTCGAAGGGATAGAAATTGCCGAAACTCAAGACAACAACGGCCAATCATCTGCCAATCGAAAATCCAAAATCCAAAATCCAAAATCGGATGAGTTATCTGTTGAAGACGTAGAAGAGATTGAAATCGCAGCAAGTCAAGACAACAACGGACAACTACTCGCTACTAATAAAAAATCCAAAATCCAAAATCCAAAATCGGATGAGTGGAGTGTAACGCGCAAACTTCGGGTAACTCGCCAAGGTACTTACACTTCAACTTATTACATTAACGGCCAACCTTGCACGCTGACTCAACTTCACGAACAACTCAACCGCTTACGAATTTATCCCGAAGGCTATAACGTCGTGCTACAAGGAGACGTTACCAGCATTATTTCGATGAATTCTAAGGAACGCAGAGAAATCATTGACGAATTGGCTGGGGTGGCTCAGTTCGATCGCAAAATCTCTTTAGCTAGGCAGAAGTTGGATGAAGTTAAGGAGGTGGAAGAACGCAGCAGGATTGTAGAAAAAGAGCTGATGTCTCAGCGCGATAGACTTGCTTCCGATCGCACAAAAGCGGAAAAATATCAAAAGCTGCGGGCGGAATTTCAAGAAAAGTCGCAATGGGAAATTGTGCTGAAATTCCGGCAATTGCAGCAGCAAGAATGGAAACTGCGCGAACAAATCGAAACGGGCGATCGCACTTCGGCATCTCTCACCGAACAACTGCAAACAATTAGCACCCAAATTCAAGCAGCAACCGCCGAACTAGACGCGCTGAATGCCCGCGTTAAAGCTTTGGGAGAGTCGGAATTGTTGGCTTTGCAAGCGACGATTGCCACTCAGGAAGCGGAAAGGCGGCAACTGCAAAACCGCAAACAGGATTTGGAAAAAACTGCTGGGCAAATGGCGGCTAATATAGCACAAACCGAGGAAGAAGTTCGCCAATTTCGGCAAAGTTTGGAGCAAATTGAGATTGAAATATCTTATGTTAAGTCTCAAATAGGAAGTTTGCAGGAACAGCGGGACGCAGCCCAGCAAAGTTTAGATGAAAATCGGGAAGTTGCAAATGCGATCGCCTCCACGGCCGAAGTTTGGGTACAGCAGCAAACGGAACTGCACCGCCAAATCGAAACAATTCAACAAACTTTGGAACCGCAGCGTACAGAACAAGCTACCATTGGCGAAAGAGCCGATCGCCTGCAAAGTCAAATTCAAGAACAAAACCAATCGCTGCAAGTATTGGAACAGGAAATTGCAGCGAAAAAAGAGCAGCAATCTCGCCTTGTGGAAACCAAAGGCGTTGCATCTTTGCAAGTAGAATCGCTAAATCAGATTTTAGTCGAAGCCGAACAAGAATTGCAACTGCAACAGGAAACTCAAACTCGTTTGTTGGAAGAACAGCGGGAAAGACAGCGCAAATTAGACAAACTAGAAGTGCAGTTTCAAGCACTGCAAGAAGCGACGGGAACGTTTACTGCCAAAATTGTCGCGCAAAGCGGAATTGGCGGAGTTTGCGGCTTGGTGGCTCAACTCGGCAGGGTGGAACCGCGCTATCAGTTGGCGCTGGAAATTGCGGCGGGCGGGCGCATGGGTAATATGGTGGTGGAAGATGACAGCGTGGCTGCTGCTGCGATCGAATTGTTGAAACAAAAACGGGCGGGAAGGATGACTTTTTTGCCTTTGAATAAGATTAGGGGCGGCAGGTATTCGGTGAATGAAAATTTGCGGCGCGCGGCTGGGTTTGTGGATGCGGCTGTTAATTTGATTGATTGCGATTCGCGGTATCAGGAAATTTTTGCTTACGTTTTTGGCAGTACGGTTGTGTTTAGCAACCTCAGCGATGCTCGCCGCTATTTGGGACAGTACCGGATTGTCACTTTGGACGGGGAAATTTTGGAAACTAGCGGGGCGATGACTGGGGGAAGTTCTACTAATAGATCTACCTTGCATTTTGGCACGGTTGAGGCGAGTGAGGCTGCTAGTGAAGCCCGAACCATCGCATCTCTGCAAGAAAGGTTGGAGGAAATTGAGCGGATTTTGGAACGGTGCAAAATTGCGATCGATCGCGCTTCACTAGCAGTCAAAACTCGCAGCCAAGAATTGATGGAAGCGAAACAAAATTTGCGCGAACATCAGTTGCGCTTGGAACAGTTGGATTCAGAAATTAAGAATTTGCAAGCGCAACAGGAACAAGTGCGATCGCAAATTGCGAAAAATACACAGGAATTAACTAATTCGCGATCGAGATTGCAGTTGCTGGAACGAGAATTGCCGGCACAAGAAACTCAATTGCAGCAGTACCGCCAAACTTTGGCGCAGTTGGAAGAGTCGAACAGTCACAGCGAATGGCAACAAATGCAATCGAGTTTGCGCGCTTTGGAAGCGCAACTCCAAGAGCGAGAATTGGCTCTGAGAAACGTCCAGCAGCGCCTTGTAGACTTGGAAAATCAATTCGGGCGCTTGGAAGAGAAAATTAAGGAAGGCAGCGAGAAATTGCAGGAATGGCAAGTGCAGCAAAACGCGGGGGCGGATGCGCTCGATCGCATTGTTTCGCAGCAGTTAGAACTCGATGGACAAATTGCCGCAGCTAAGGCGACTTTGGGGGAAATTGAGGAAAAATTGGGCGTGGAAAAGGGAGAGCGCGATCGGGCGGAATCTCAATTGCGAGAACAGCATTTAGCCAAACAACAGTTACAGTGGCAGTTGCAAAAACTGCACGAAACCCAGCAAGAACGCCGGGAACAATTAGCCGCCATCCGCACTCTCTTGGAAACGCAGCGGGCGGAAATGCCCGACCCCGTGCCGTCAATTCCTGAAAATGTCGAGAAAGCCAATTTGACGGAATTGCAGCAGGAAGTAAAGGCGATCGCCAAGCGCATTCAAGCTTTAGAACCAGTCAATATGCTAGCCTTGGAAGAGTACAACCGCACTCAAGAACGCCTTCAAGAATTAAGTCAAAAATTGACGACATTGGAAGGAGAACGCACTGAACTGCTGTTGAGAATCGAAAATTTTACCACACTCAGGCGGCGCGCTTTTAAAGAAGCTTTCGACGCGGTTAACGAGAACTTCCAGACTATCTTTGCGGAACTTTCCGAAGGCGATGGCTATCTCCAGCTAGATGACCAGGAAGACCCCTTCAGCAGTGGCTTGAATTTGGTGGCTCACCCGAAGGGCAAACCCGTACAGCGGCTGGCTTCCATGTCTGGAGGCGAAAAGTCGTTGACGGCGCTGAGTTTTATTTTTGCGCTGCAACGCTACCGCCCGTCTACGTTCTACGCTTTTGATGAAGTGGATATGTTTCTGGATGGGGCAAATGTGGAGCGATTAGCTAGAATGATAAAACGACAGTCTGAACAAGCCCAGTTTATTGTTGTGAGTTTGCGGCGACCTATGATTCAATCGGCTGAGCGTACAATTGGCGTTACTCAAGCGCGGGGAGCTTATACTCAAGTCATAGGGCTGAAGTTGTAGTCCCGGAGTTTATGTTAACGCTCGTGTTGAGTGATATATGTACTTAATAAATCAGGATTAAAGTTAGAATGACATCCGAACAAATCTGCCAACGCTCCGATATTCTAGGCACTCAGGTCATCACCCGCGACAGAGGTAAACGCTTGGGGGTGGTTAGTCAATTGTGGGTGGACATCGATCGGCGGGAAGTTGTGGCGATCGGTCTGCGTGATAATATATTTGCGGTCGCTGGAATGCCGAGGTTTATGTTCCTCAGCAATGTCAGTGAAATCGGCGACGTGCTGTTGGTGGAAGATGAGAGCGCGATCGAAGATGATGTTGATGTTGAAGTCTACAGCATTTTGATTAACAGCGAAGTTATTACCGAAACCGGCGAACTTTTGGGTAGGGTGCGGGGCTTTAGATTCGACCCCGAAGACGGTAAGTTAGTTTCTATAATTATCGCTTCTCTGGGAATCCCCCAAATCCCTGACCAAGTTCTTAGCACTTACGAGTTGGGGATTGAAGAAATTGTCAGCAGCGGCCCGAATCGCTTGATTGTGTTTGAAGGTTCCGAGGAAAGGCTCAGGCAGCTTAGTGTGGGTTTGCTGGAGCGCGTTGGTTTGGGCCAAGCACCTTGGGAACGAGAAGAGGACGAGGCAGGTTATTATCCGAAACCCGTGGCTACGGGAAATCAATTGGGCCCAGGCGTGCGGATACCTGCACCGGAAATGCGGAGCCGCGTAGCTGCGCCTGCTGTGGAGGAAGTTCCTTGGGATGAGGATTTAGAGTGGAATCGGCCTGCGGTTCGCCAGCCGCCGATGCGCGCGGTGCAGGTACAGCAGCAGCCCATCGACGATTACGAGGATTACGAAGAGGATAATTGGGGCGGCGAGGAGGACGATTACGAGGAGGAGGAGTACGAGGCGAAGCCACAATACACTCGCGCCGAGATTTCTCGCCCGAAGCAGCCGCTGGTGGAGTACGAAGATGATGTGGAGGCTGATGCTTGGGCTGACGATGAGGCACCGAAGCCTTACCAGGCTCCTCGCGTGAATATCCCTGAGAAAACTAAGACTCCTGAGTACGAGGAAGAGCCTGGTTATTAGGAATCACTCAATTAGCTGAAACCAATATTTTGCACTCTTTTTAAGAACGGGCAAGATGCCCGTTCCACAATCAAGTTTATTTTTTGTGGAACGGGCTTCTAGCCCGTTGCTGATATTGGTGCAAGATGTGAGTTTAAACTGAGATGTGGCACCATTCTTAAGAACAGGCAAGATGCCTGTTCCACAAAGAGTAGATTTTATTGTGGAACGGGCTTCTAGCCCGTTGCTGATATTGGTGCAAGATGTGAGTTTAAACTGAGATGTGGCACCATTCTTAAGAACAGGCAAGATGCCTGTTCCACAAAGAGTAGATTTTATTGTGGAACGGGCTTCTAGCCCGTTGCTGATATTGGTGCGCTCAATCTAATTAAATTAGATCCATGAACTAGAGAATACTGGCATGGCAGTTTATTATACTTTTGCTGACGTTTCATATTATGTTAATGATCGAAAAAGATTTTGCTAAAAATGTTGCTTTCAGATTAATAACATATCTAATTTTTCCAATTTTTTTATCCACCACCACGGCTGAAATTGTCTTGCGAGTTGCGGGATACAAACCCTGGCAAATAGAAAATGTTGATGTTGCCGTCGAACCCAAAGGTAACTTTTTTACCAAAGACTCAGAACTTGGCTACAAGCATTTGCCGGGTCAATTCAAAGTGACACTTAACGGCAATTACTCATTTAATGCCACTCACCTCAATAATAGTCTCAGAATAACACATCCCCTCACTACTTACAATTCTTCGTCAAAAAAGCATAAAATTTGGATATTTGGCTGTTCATTTACCTACGGTTGGTCATTGAATGACAGCGAAACTTATGCTTGGTTGTTGCAAGAGAAATTACCCAAATATGAAATAGTGAATTTTGGCGTTAACGGCTACGGCACGCTGCACTCGTTGATTCAATTTAAAGAAGCACTCAAACAAGGAAATAAACCCAAAGTTGCGGTGATTGCTTATGCGGGATTTCATAACCGCCGCAATACTTTGTTAAGGGCGAGAAGAAAGCAAATGGCTGCTTGGAATAAACTCGGTATTCTATTTCAGCCCGATGCGAGGCTGAATGGAGAAAATAATTTTACCTACAAAATGGCAAAACTTGAATATCGCGAGTTCCCGCTGATGCGGGTTTCTGCATTAAGCCATTTTTTGGAGGTTAATTACAATCAATTTGAAGAGGGATTGTATAGAAGCCATGAGGTTTCTAAGGCAATTATTCAAGAGTTTCACCGGGTGGCAGAGGCTAATGGTGTTAAGTTAGTTGTGGCCGGAATTAATGTCGGTTCTGCTAAGATGTTGGGGGAGTTAAGTCAGGAGGGAATTTCTACGGTGGATATTTCTGTTGATTTGAAAATACCTGCCAATAATAATTTACCTCATGACCTTCATCCAAGTGCGATCGCGAATCGGCAATATGCAGAAAAGTTGGACGTTTTTTTGCAAGGTAGTGTTTTAAGGTAACAATCTTGGACGCGCATCCATACCAAAGAAACCGGGTTTTTACCGAAATTAAAAGTTTTGATGCAAGATTTTGGCAAAAAAACCCGGTTTCTGACTACCCGTGCGTCCAGGACTATACAATTGATTGAGGGTTGCTAGAGTGATGGAAGTATTTGATGTTGTTTCTTTTAAATTGCCTCGAAAATTTCTAATTGATGGGTTTTTCCTGTTTTTACTTGTTCTCCTCACAGTTGCAGTAACATCAATCTATGTATCCAGCGAACATACTTTTTATTGGTGGGATTACGCGGGATACAATACCGCTACAGTCAACACGGCAAATTTATTTCGAGACTCGCCCGATAAAGCATGGGGCGGAGTTATAGAATCGCTATCTAAGGAAAAAAACCTGTTAATCTCTTTGCCGTTAGTGCCGTTTATTCTCTTATTTGGTCAGTCTCGGCTGAGTTACATTCTCAGCGTATCCCTGATTTATGTGCTGCCGTTTCGCCTGTTGCTGGGGGCAATTTCTGCAAAGCTGATTCCAGTTTATCCCCGCCGGGTGTTTTGGTCAACTGTGCTGCTGAGTTTATTAATTCCTATGAGTTGGATACCGACTCTGCGGGGATATCTGGATACTGGCGGGTGTGTGTTTGTAGCCTTGGCAATTTTGGTTTATTTGCAGGATGTTAAGCTGAAATCTTGGTGGAAAATCCCGTTGATTGGGTTTTTGCTGGCGGCGGCTATTCTGTTGCGGCGCCATTTTGCTTATAGTGCGATCGCATTTTTTGGTGCCGCGACTTTACAGGCTTTCATCGAGTTTATTATACAGTATAGCAATCCCAAGGCAGTTATCACAATGGTTCAGGCTTTTAGCCGGGACGGGCTAGAAGCCCATCCCACAAGTCATTTAGGATTGCTATTTCAAAGTATTCAAAACAAAGGTTGGAAAAATTTGTTTGAATCCGCTGTAAAATTGGGATTGATAGCTGCAACTAGCTTAACTATTTTAATGTTGTTAGCGGGAGATTTTACTCGCAGTGCTCTGACGGTTGACTACCGCAATTTGTATGTCGCTTGGAGTTTGCCTGTAAATGATATTTTAACTCGTTATGCGGATTTTTACGGTTGGGGAACTTGGCTGCTGGTACTGATTGGTTTTTCGGCGGGAATTCTCACCCGAATGCTGGTTCCGGCAGCGGCTATTTTTGTTTCCTTGTTTGGAGTTTTGTCGCTGATTGAATGGCTGTTAGTGTTGCGTTATGGCTACTTGCACTATACAATTCATATTACACCGATCGCACTTTTGGGACTCTCCACATTTTTCTGGACAACTTGGCTGACACTCAAGGGAAAAGTCCGGTATTTCATGCTGGGCGCGGCGGGTTTGTACCTGGTTTTGAATGCCGGAGTCGGGTTAATTCCTCTCAAAATAGATTTGCCAAGACTGTTTGTGGGTAATTTTCCGCCGTTAGTGCGATCGGACTACGACGAAGTTGTAAAATTAGTAGAGTTTCTGCGAAAATTAGCACCCAACGAAGAACCAATTTATATTGCCGGTGCTTCTAACAGTTTTAATGCTAATATCCTCAGACAAGCTAACCGAAAATTAAACCCGCCGGAGGGTTGGTGGAGATTAAATACAATCGGGAGGCCGCAAATTGACTCGCGCGATACTTACCCGCTACCGGAGTTGTTGCAGTCACAATATGCGGTGGTTGCTGTACCTTTTCAGCAGGTGTTAGCGACTGACGAACAAGTTTTGCGATCGCACGAACAAGATGTTGTTAAAGTTGTGTACGATGCCTTTACTCAAAACTGGGAAATTGCCCGCGATTTCCAATTGCTACCGGAACAGTTTAAGCTAGAAAACGGCGTGACACTCAGCGTTTACCGGAGGATGCGGCCGACTGATACAGCAACGGCAGTTAGGACTCTGGATGCAATGCAGCGACAAATAGTCGATCGACCAGGCACGCAGTTAGATTGGATTAGTTTGCATCAATCAATCTACACAAGTGCCAATTATTCAGTAAGTCAAGAATCGGATAACCTATATAATATTGTAACTCATCCAATTAAAAACAGCAAGAAACTCGATACATCTTTTCTGTATTTAGGTTCCATTTCAGATAAAGTAAAAGTTACCGGCAAACTCAATTTACCTAACCAACAATGTCCGGGAGTTGCCCTGCGCTTGACTTTGTGGGACAAGCAAGGTAAATTAGTAGACTCAGCAGAGATGGCTTATAGTCAAAAAAGTTATCTCGCCTTAAATCTATTAGTTGAAGGCAAAAATCCCATTTATCTGCTGCTTGAGGTATTGAGTAGCAGCCAACAGGATTTAACAAACCAATGTCAACTGGAGATTAACAATTTGGCTGTCAGTAGATAAATTGAACCGTCAATGCAAAAACATCAAAAATCCCACTGGTATTTTAATCTATCTCTCTATACTTTTGTCATCATCGGCTCCCTGATGGCTACTGGCTATATTTTCCCCATTGGAGGCAATTTCCCAGAAGTGCCGCCTATTCAATTTATGTTAAATCCTGAACTCTACAAAAATGACTATTACGTTCAGGAAATGGTGAAATTTAATCCGAGATATTACTATTATTATATTATCTATTTTCTCGCCAACTTAGGAACAAGCATTCCCCTAGCGCACTTTATTTATCAATTCCTCGCCTTCGGTTCATTTGTCCTAGCTTGCTACGCAATTCTCAATATCTATACTAATTCCAAACTGCCAGCAGCAGCGATGGCTTTTTTATGTATAGCCGCTTCATTTACCGATGTTGGTAACACGCTGATATTTTCCACTAAATCAGTACCCAGTATCTTCGCAATGGGTTTCGCAATCTGGGGAATTTACTTTAGTTTGCGCCAGAAATGGCTGACTGGATATTTCTTTTTTGGACTAGCTTGTCTGCTGCAATTCTTAGTGGGTTTGTTGCCGGGATTGATGATGGTTCCCGTTTTATTTATTGAATCTGTAAGACAGCGGAATTTCAAAACATTGATTTTGGCGATCGCACTTTTAGCAGCAATGGCAAGTATCGTTTACGTACCGATGTTATTAACAGGTACTACCAGCACTCAAACTATCGACAACGCCGATTTTGTCTACATTCACGCAAAAGTCCGCAACCCCCACCACATCCTCCCGTCAAATTGGTATTTGGGGAATTGGTTCAACTTTATATGTTTCATAATTGGTGGCTTACTGTGCATCAAAAATTCCGATTTATTGTCCAAAGAAGACAAGGTTAATTTTTATATAATTGTTACTACATCCATTTTGGGACTGTTTCTAAATTACATATTTGTAGAAATTTACCCGCTGGCTTTTATCGCAAAACTACAGTTAGCTAGAACCGTACCTTTTGCTCAACTAATTATATTTATTGCTGTTGCTTTGACGGTCGAGCAACTTTACAGAGAAAAACACATAGCTATTAGCTTGTTGCTGTTAGCTGTACTAACTTTGCCTTTTAGGGGTATCATTTTCCTAGGATTATCAGTTTGGCAAACAAAAAAATACGTATTTCCCAAACGATATAATATATTGTTGTGGATTTTAGCAGCAGGAACGGTAATTTTCAGCTTGATATATCCGGTGACTGATTCATGGGAAATAATGGGCGATCGAATAATTAGCATCCCAGTTTTTTTCTCAATCCTCGCCTTCCCATTCATTTTAGAAAAAACATCCCTAGCTACATCTATCAAACAAACTCTAACTCACACCTTAGCCTTAATAACTACCGCCACCTTAGTTTTTGGAGTAGCAGGAATTCTGCCCAAACCTATATTAAATGTATTTCAACCAAGAGTTAATATTAATGCCGTTCCCAGGGATGACTTAAGCAAATTAGCTGTGCGATTTTCGCAAAGTAGCAGCCGCGATTCACTCGTATTAATTCCGCCTTCAGTTACCAGCTTCCAGTTTTTCTCCGAAAGGGCGATTGTCGTCAACTTCAAAAACTTCCCCTTTACCGAAAAAGGCATCAAAGAATGGCAAAATCGCATGGAAGCTGTTTTAGGAGTCCCCTTAAACCCGCAAATGATTTGGGGAGGAAATGACTTTTTCATCCGCCGCAGTAGTGCGGATTTAGTCAAAGTAGCCAAAAACTATCATGCCGATTATATCCTGACTCGTACTGACTGGCACCCAAATATGCAAGGGGAAATCGCAGACAAACAAGGCAAATGGATACTGTATAAAATTAGGTAATAGGTAATTGGTAAAACTTGTTAAATCCCAATTATAATTTTATCTTATACCATTTTTCTAAAGATGTGCTATGGATGAAGTCTTAGCCCCCCCTTAATAAGGGGGGGTTGGGGGGGTAATATCTAGCGCTACTTTATGAAATTGGTATTAGTCAGCAGAGACAGACTTTGCTTGTTTAGAAGCAATTGCCATCGCCGATTTATCTGCGTTAATCAGCGTTAATCCGCCTTAATCTGCGGTTAAATATCAAAACCAGAATCATCAATAATTTCGCTAATTTGCTTGTCCACATAATCAGCATCCACATTCCGCGCCATCAACTCAGCTAAAATCCCCAAAGAAATCAACTGCACCGACAGAATTGTACACAAAATCCCAAAAAATAACAAAGGTCGATTGCCGATCGGCCCAAAATTCATCCCCGCCAAATTCAGAAACCAAATAACTATCAAATAACTCAGCGAAACAGTTCCAACAAAGCCAAAACACAAACCCAAACCGCCAAACAAATGACCCGGTTTGTGCAAATATTGCGTCGTGGCTAACACCGTCAACAAATCAATAAAACCCCGCGCATAACGTTCCCAGCCGTAATTCGATTTTCCGTGCTTTCGCGGATGATGTTCCACGACTACTTCGCCAATTTTAAACCCTAAATTGTTTGCTAAAGCTGGAATGTAGCGGTGCAATTCTCCGTACAATTTAATCGACTGCAAAACTTCCCTACGGTAAGCTTTAAAACCGCAATTCATATCGTGCATTTGCACGCCAGTCAGCAAACACGCAACGGCATTAAATAGCTTGGAAGGTAAAGTTTTAGAAAGCGGGTCGTTCCGCTGTTTTCGCCAACCGGAAACTAAATCAAATCCCGATTCTAAATGATGTAAAAATTTGGGAATTTCAGCGGGGTCATCCTGAAGGTCAGCATCGAGAGTAAAGATAATTATCCCTGCTGCATTGCGAAATCCTGCTGAAAGCGCGGCGGATTTGCCAAAGTTGCGGCGCATTTTAATTGCTTTAATTAGTTTGGGATGTTTGCTGGCTAAATCTGTGATTTCTTGCCAGGAATAATCGCGGCTACCGTCATCTATGAAAATGACTTCGTAACTGTCAATTTCTGTTTGCAACATGACAATTTTGATTTTGTCAAACAGCAATTTTAGGGTGGCTTCTTCGTTGTGAACTGGGATTACGAAGCTGAGTTGTTTTGGCATAGAGATATTTTATTTCATTTTTGTTGTTAATGAGATTTTTTTTTATTAACCGCAGAGGGCGCAGAGGGCGCAGAGGAGGAGAAAGAGAGGTTTTTTAGTTTTTATTGATAACTTGGGAGTTTCGTAAGGCTACCCAACCTTTGCGGTTTTTAAAGGAGGCATAGGCTGTCAATAGTTTATCTGTTGGTGATGTTTGAATGTATCCTCTCCAAGCTGCGAATTCGTAGGAAGGGCCAAATAATTTAACTAAATCTGGGCGGGGAAATCCTGACATGGCGAAACCTCTAACGACATTTTCTTGGTTGAGAATGGCAATACATTTTACATTGTTTTCGGGGTCTCCTACCCAGCCAATTACTCTGGCTGCTGTTGGTGCCAGTCTGGTGGCTGTATCAAAGTATCCGGGTACTCCGTCTTTGGGGGCTGACAGTAAATTTGCGTCGATTTTTGTGTCTAATGCTGCACAGAAATTGTGTTTTTTGATGTCTCGGTTAAATGGCACTAAGTTGTTAGTTTTTAAAGCGTCGATTAAGCCGACAAAAGCGGCGGGTTTGTTGCCTACGCGGTCTTTAATTAGGGTTACGTCGGTGATGCCTAGTTGCAGTGATAATGCTACTAACGGTTGATAGGTTGCTCTGTGGGCGATCGCCATTGCAGTTTCGCCTCCCACCCCGTACATTAAAATAATCGCGACTGTGGTGACTGCAAACAGCGGTGTCAACCAACGCCCTTGGATTCTTGGTGTTGGCTGCAACTCGCGCACCCACAATACTGTCAGCACAATTGTGCTCATCCAAAACAAAGCTGGAAGTGTGGCGTAGCGGGAAGCGGTGGCTTGTTCGACGCCAAATCCCGATCGGCTAACCGCGGCCATTAAGGCCGTTTGCAGCGTGTAAAGTTGGATTGATAGCCAAGGCAGCCAATCCGGGCGATCTACCTTTTTTACAAATAGCCAATAACCCACAAAACCCGTCGCTGCAATCAAACCAATTATACCAATAATTGAAGCAACAATAATATTTTCGCTAAAAATTCCGCCGAGATAAATGGGAATATATTCGAGAGTTTTGAGCGGGTTAATTTTAGTTAAAGAAGGGTGATGAGATGGAGTTTTATAAGTTAAAAAATAAATCCCAATCACTGCAATCGAAGCAATGAAATACAAATAAGTTATTCGCCGAGGAAACCGCAGCACAACAGCAGCAGCACACAATATCGGCCACAAACCTAAAGGAGTGCTGTAACTAATACAGCCTAAAACGCCAAAAATAATGCTGCCAATTACCCACTTATTTTGTAAATGCGGGGGCGGGCACGGGGGCACCGCCCCTACCAACTCGTTACCAGGCTCTGCCTCCCTTTTCTTTAATAAATCTGTCACATAGGATTGCAAACAATATATCGAACAAATCACAAATAAATTAGCAATTATCCAGTGAACACCGCTGAATCCCCGCATCCAATTGTGAGCTGCCGCCGGAGTAAAATTAAAAATAGAAATGCAAAGGAGTAGCGAGATAAATTGCAGCGGAAAACGCCTCATTTTTAACGGCAGCAGAGCAATTAATACGTGGCACTGAATCCAAGCCAAAAACCAGGCAACTAAACACAAACCAATATTTGAACCTTGGGTGACAGCTATATTCAAGCCATAAATAATGGCCGGAATCAAGACAAAATGCTCGTTGGCCCGAAATATCCAATTAAAAGGATTTGTAGAAAAACCGTCTACTGAATAAAAATTCCATGTCATCCACCAATAATCAAAATTAGACAAGTCTCCCGCTTGCGATATCAAGTACAAAATATATGAAGCTGGTATTAGGATGCCGAGAACTGAGGCGGCAATTAAAATATATTGTTGCTTGATTTTCATGGATTCAGACATGGGGTATTTTTAATTAATGGGGCAGGTTTAGCGACGCACTCCCGACAAAGAAACCGGGTTTTTTATTTAATCTCTAGGCTACAGCGAAGGATTTTCGTAAAAAACCCGGTTTCTGGCCACCAGTGGATAAGTCCTATTGTCCTGAATCCCTAAATTTTAGACTAAAGTTCAAACTCCCAGATTCAATGCTGCAAGTAAATCTAAAATCTAAAATCTAAAATCTAAAATCGACTGACTTCTCTTGCCAGCATTTGTCTGAGCCCTTGCCGCCAGTGGGGAGGATACGTGCCCAAAAGTGCTGATATTTTTACCGTAGATAGGACAGAAAAAGCGGGGCGTTTTGCCGGTGTCGGATATTCGGCGGTGGTGATGGGAATTACGCGCTGAACTTTTAGGGGAAAGCCGAGTTGTGCTGCTTCCTCAAAAATGGCGATCGCAAAATCGTACCAACTACAAACACCGCTATTAGTGTACTGGTAAGTCCCAAAAGTTTCTGGCCCAAGGAGAGGAATAATTTGTGAAGTCGCCGCACCTAAATCCCGAGTCCAAGTAGGACTTCCGATCTGATCTGCTACTACTCGAATTTCTTCCCTTTCCTTTCCCAACCTCAGCATGGTTTTGACAAAATTACCTTTGCCACCGTTGCCGTAAACCCACGCGGTTCTAATAATAATATGTCGGTTTCCCGATTTGAGAATTGCTGCCTCGCCTGCTAATTTCGACTTGCCGTAAGTTCCCAGTGGATTCGTAGAATCTGTTTCCAAATAAGCAGAACCGTGGCTGCCGTCAAATACATAATCAGTAGAAAAGTGAATCAAACTTGCTCCCTGTTTTTCGCATTCTTCGGCAAAAATTCCTGGGGCAATAGCGTTGACTGCATATGCTAATTCTGGTTCACTTTCGGCTTTGTCTACCGCAGTGTAAGCACCCGAATTGATGACTAAATCCGGTTTAATTTCAGCCATTGCTTGACGGATGCTTTCGGGTTGGGATAAGTCGAGGCGAGTGCGATCGAGCACAATTACCTCTCCCGAAGATAATAAAATCGGCTGCAATTCTTGAGCTAGCTGTCCGCTGCCGCCTGCGAGTAAAATTTTCATGATCAAAACACTTGAGCTGTTTTCAATGTTTGTCCAGCTTGGTCTTTAGCTGATAAGATTGGTTTGGCACCATCTAGCGGCCAGTCGATCGCCAAATCGGGGTCATTCCACAGGATACACCGCTCGTGTGCCGGTGCGTAATAATCTGTAGTTTTGTACAAAACTTCAGCCGTCTCGGAAACCACTAAAAAACCGTGTGCAAATCCCGCCGGCACCCAAAATTGCCGTTTATTTTCTGCACTCACCAAACACCCCACCCACTTTCCGAAAGTCGGCGAACTTTGTCTAATATCCACCGCTACATCAAATATTTCGCCAGCAACTACCCGCAGCAATTTTCCTTGAGGTTGCTGCAGTTGGTAGTGCAAACCGCGCAACACATTTTTAGAGGATTTGGAATGATTGTCTTGAACAAATTCGGCTGTCACGCCTGTTTTTTCGACAAAAGCTCGGTGATTGAAACTCTCAAAAAAGAAACCGCGATCGTCTCCGAAAATTTTCGGCTCAACGATCAGAACTTCCGGTATTTCGGTAGATATAACATTCATAGTTAGCTGTGAAAGTGATAAACTCATACTCAGTCTAGGCTATTTTACTATGAAAACTGACACATATCTCAAAAAATTGTATGCCAACCGCTTTGATTCGCGACAAATGCAAGCGAAGGTGGCACTATGGAAAGTTTTAATTGACGACTTCTTACAAAATTATGTTCCTCCCGAATCAGCGGTTTTAGATATAGGCGGCGGTTACTGCGAATTTATCAATCAAATTCGGGCTAAAAAAAAATATTTAATTGATCTTAATCCCGATTCAAAGTTATTTGCTAATGCTGATGTAAATGTGCTTAATATTGATGTGTTGAATTTAGAAAATTACACATCTTTTACCGAACAGTTCGATAGTATTTTTATCTCAAATTTTTTTGAACACCTCCGCAACAAAGAGGAACTTGTAGAAATTATCTCTTTTTGCTTCGAGGCCCTCAAGCCTAGCGGTTCTCTGTTGGTAATTCAGCCTAATTTTAAATATTCATACAAGGAATACTACGATTTTATCGACCATCAATTACCGATAACGCATTTATCGCTACAAGAGCTTTTACAAACTGTCGGGTTTGAAATCGACTTAATTATACCGAGATTTTTACCCTTTTCGACGAAAGGCAGACCGGCCTCGCCCTTGCTGTTAAAAATTTACTTAAAATTGCCTTTGTTGTGGCGTTTTTTGGGAGGGCAAATGTTTGTTAAAGCATCGAAACAAAACAATAGAGGCAGAGCCTCATGACAGGCAATCCTAGTCATATGCAGGCAGAGAGATTCATCTGCGTTTAGCCGCGTTTATCCCCCTGTACCTGCCATTAAAAAAATCCCTACAAAATCGAACTTAAAACCACCTCATTAGCAGCAATCCAATCATAAATATCCTGCAAAGCTGCTTCCGGCCCAATAACAGGCCGCCATCCTGTTTTCTCCATCACCCTAGAAGAATCAGTAATAAAAATCGGAATATCCCCCGCGCGTTCCTCCAAAACAGGATTAATTGAAATCGATTTACCCGTAATCTTTTGGCACAAATCAGTTGTCTCAACCAAAGAAAGACTGTTGCTAAAACCACCGCCTACATTAAAAACTTCGCCGTCAAATTTAGCAAAATTTTCTAACTGATAATTAACTAACCTCAACAAATCTTCCACGTGCAGCAAATCCCTAACCTGCTTCCCACTGCCACCAAAACCGATATAACTCAGCGACTTTTGAAAATAGTGAGCCGCCACCCACAAACCGCAAACTCCCTGATCTACTTTACCCATTTGCCAAGCACCAGTAATTAACCCGCAGCGGTTAATAATTGCGGGTACATTGTATGCTTCCCTGTATTCCTCAATCAGCAATTCCGAAGCTAATTTAGTGGCTCCGTAAAGCGAACGGTGTCCTTTTAATGGGAAGTCTTCTGATATGCCCAACTCAGATATACCGGGTAAAGTTTGCTCAGGGGCGATCGCAAATCTATTGGGCAACTCTAACAGTTTAACAGATTTGACACTGGCGATCGGATAAACCCGACTCGTAGACAAAAACAGCAAACTCGCACCAGTCTGTCTCGCCAACTCCAAAACATTCACAGTGCCCAGTAAATTCGTCTGCAAAACGTACTGAGGCGAACTAAAACCAGCCAGCACAGAAGGCTCCGCAGCACAATCTATAATGCAGTCAGCATTGAGTGCAACTGGATCTAAATCTGCCGCTGTGCGAATATCCCCGTAAACAAACTGAATACCACAACTTTTAAGCCGAGGCAGATTCAATTCCGAGCCCCGGCGACGCAGGTTATCTAAACAAATTATTTGCCATTCCGGGTGCAGTTTCTTCAGGCCAATTGCCAAACAACTGCCGATAAAACCCGCACCACCAACAATTAAAATTTTATCAGGCATTCACTTTCAACTTTGCTATCTTTCTAGTCCGGTGGTAGTCGCCGCGAGACAGATGTTTTTCGAGCCAGACATACAAGACAATAAACAAATATCGACTGCCCATCTCTTTGATTTTCAGCTTAGAAATACCAGCAGTCCGATTGTACCACCTCAGAGGAATCACCGTATAAGAAAAACCCCGAACAATTGCTTTTAAAGGCAGTTCCACTGTCAAATTAAAATGATGGCTCAGAATCGGTTGCACGCCTTCAATTACTTCTCTGCGGTAAATTTTAAAAGCATTGGTGACATCGCTGTACCGCAAGCCGAAAATACTTTTGACAAACCAGTTTGCTAAGCGGTTAATTACTAACTTGTGAATGGGATAATCAACTATAAAACCACCTTTGATAAAGCGGGAACCGAAAACGCAATCATATCCTTCTTGCAACTTGCGGTATCCTGCTACCAAATCCATCGGATCGTCGGAAGCATCCGCCATCACAATTGCCGCAGCATCTCCGTCAAATTCCACCAATCCCCGACGCACCGCAAATCCGAAACCGTTGGGAGGTTGATTGTTGATGTATCTCACTGTGGGAAAAGTCTCTGACAACTCCTGGCAAATATCAATAGTTCGATCGACACTATTGTCATTCACAATCAAAATTTCGTGCGGAATGCCTTCTAAATCGAGCGTCTGGGCGATCGCCCGCACAGTACCGTACAAACAGCCCTCCTCATTGTGGGCTGGTATAATCACAGAAATTTTCACTCCTCATCCTCCGCGCAACTCGACAAACTGGTTGTCAACAGGATTATACACCCAAGCTTTAATTTCTGTTTGGGCGATCGGCAAATTATTATCCGACAAATCAACAGCCCACCTGGCATTATTGTATAACTCAGATTTTAAACTCTCAGCAATGTCGGGACTGTCCAAATTTACATAAGCGTTAGCAAAAAAAGATTTTTTATCCCCGACAGATAGCAGTACAATATTGGGCTGTTGCAATTTTTCTGGCAAAACCGCCCAACCAGCAGCCTTGACAGCCTCATTTTGCTTAACAGTCAAGGATTTATCGCTAGTTTGAGGTTTGTCTAAATAACCGTAAACTTTCTCCGTATTAGAAATAAACTCTACATTTTTCGCGAACTTGATCCAACCTATTTTGTCGATAATTGCAGCGCCTTCTCTCACCAGCCAAGTTTTTTTGCTCAGCACCCTCAAACAGCTTTCCGGCGAATTATCAAAAAAATCCGACGGTTCCAGATAGTTAATTAACTGCAAACAATCTTGAGCGCCTTGTTTGTAAATAACTGCTAATCTAGTTTGGGCGATCGCCTGCTGAGAGTTAAGAATAATTATCCCAATTAACAGCCCTGCTAACACCCGATAAACAAACTTATAGGTGCGATTTATGGTAGCAATCTTACCTCGGACAAACAATTGACCGAGCTGAACCAAAGCAATTAACAGCAAAATCGAATTAGTCGTATATCTCGACGATTCGATCGCCTGAATCGCCCCAAATTCGGCCCTACCAGCCGTAATAAACAGAGCAGATAAAACCGAAAA
Organism: Microcoleus sp. D3_18_C2; assembly: GCF_036702395.1. NCBI lineage: Bacteria > Bacillati > Cyanobacteriota > Cyanophyceae > Oscillatoriales > Microcoleaceae > Microcoleus > Microcoleus sp. D3_18_C2. The sequence continues at coordinate 94,910 of NZ_JAUBTG010000013.1, forward strand.
CAAGGCTATTGACAGCCAAGGTAAAGCCTCACGATGCTCGGTAATCTTTCTCCCAAAGTGGAACACAAAAAATAAGAAACTTGCAAATATTAGCAATCCAACTAATGCTGAAATTCCAGGCGATCGCACAATTGGCGAACCCAGCAAACTTAAAAAGTAATCAATCACCACAAACGGCTTATTCAACAATGAAATAATACTTGCTTTCCGACTAGGATGATAATCAATTGAGTAAACAGCACAAGTTGTCGCAAACAGCAGCATCCAGACAATAAGTCTTTTTCTTTTCTGCGCCGCATTTCCTTCTACAGCCGCCACAGCGGGAATTGCAGCCAACCAAGACAGCAAGCCTTGCGCGAGGGAAAAACTCGCAACAAAGCAGAATACAGCAGCAATAAAGATTCTAATATTAGGCAATAATTTGTGATTTGAAACCAGCGCATAAACCGCAGCGACAAAACACAAATTGACTAAAAACCACGCTAATTGAAATCCCCACAGCCAGTTTTCGTGCTGAACTAGAGAGAAAAGCAAAATACAAGTTAAAATATTAGCTAAATGCCACAAATCATCCCCAACATTCTTAACTTGCATTGAGGATAACTTGTACATAGCGATAAAAGTTATCGCAGCCAAACCTATGCTGAGACACAACTGATAATTAATATTCCATCGGGAAGCAAAAGCCAGCACCGCAATAATTATTTTAGGGAAAAGTATGCGGTGGTTGCTGTGCAAAGCCCAAAAATCGTTAAAAGTTACATTTCCCGCAGCTATTTTTTCAAAAAGGCTAGCTAACCTCCACTCGTCATCAACGGGAACGTTAACGTTAAAATTCGATACAAATCCGATTAATAAGAGGACAGGAATTAGATATAAAGTAAATAATATGATTTTTTTCATTAATATCCAATCCGGTAGCATCGGAATTGTAAAATCTAGTCATATCATGTCCGATCGATTAACCATAATATCCCGGTCAGGGCGGGTTTTTGAGAGTGTAAATTATTCGCAAGTATTGTTGGCTCACGGGCCCCTACAAAAATCGCGATCGCTCGAACGGACATGATATCATCAGCTTTTCGACTGAAAATCAACAGTAAACCGTCAACGGTCAACGGTCAACGGTCAACCGTCAACCGTCAACAGTAAACCGTCAACTGTTCGCTACTTAATAGTCTTGAACGTATCCATTTTCCCAGTAAATCGGTTAATAAACATCTGCAAAACAGTCCGCTTGCCGATATTAATATTAGAACTCACTGCCATTCCCGACTGCAAGTTAACCTCCACTTCATTTGCCTTGCCCTTGTTCAAAACAAACTTCTGATTTTTGAGCTTAATTTTGGTTTTGAAAGCATAGTATTTCCGCAGTTCAGTAGGAGGCTCAGCATCGCTGCTAATCTCTATCACTTCACCCTCAGCAGTACCAAACTCCATCGCCGGGAAAGCTTCTACATTCACTTCCACAGGCACGCATTGGTATTTCGTCAAACCCAGTTTCTCTCTGTTAATTTCCTTCTCTGGACAAACGCAAATTTTACCTGTTTCGCAGTCAATCTTTTCTCCGTCTAATTGCTTGCCGTGATACGGCTCCAATTTGGCCCGCTTCTGTCTCAAAGCATCCAATACCAGAGCCACATTGCTGTTTTCCAGGTAAACAACTGCTTCCAAACCGTTGTCGTCATCCAAAACTTTAAGCAGCTTTTCAGTTTGCTGTGCTTCGTAATAAGCTTCTTCGCAGCGTGCTGGGCGCGGTTCGCCCGGTTTCACCACCGAATTAATAATGGATTGGCATATCGGATCTTTCGCCATATCCAACTTAGCTTTCTCCTTCGTAGAAGGCTTCAAATCGAAGATAACACCGGATACCGGAGCTTTCAGAACTTGAGTGTCGCGGTTTTCTTGAGCCTTTTCTAGCTGAGCGTTCACCTCGGACAACTTTTTCAGGTTTTCCACTTTGAAGCGGCTTAGCTGAGAATCGCTGCTGGCAATTTGTTTCTCGTTTTCAGCAATTTTGGTATAAAGTTCTCTCGCCCAGGCATCCTTGGTATTTTTTAACTGTTCTTGAGCGCGGGCGATGGACTCCTGAATGCGCGCTTGCTCTCCTTGCTGGCGCTGTATGTCAGCACTAATTTTTTGGATGTCGCCTTGACGCGCGTTAATTTCGCCTCGGCGCGTATTGATTTCACCGAGGCGCGTGTTAATTTCGCCCCTGCGAGAGTTGATTTCACCTTCGCGCTGCTTGATTTGATCTTGCTGTTTGAGAACGTCGCTTTGGCCTCTGAAAACATCTTGTTCTTGACGTTCTTTTTGCAGTTCAGCGATGGCTCCTTCCTCCACCAGGGGGGCGAGTCGGCCTAGAATGTTTTGATTCGACTTCAATACTTGTTGCGATTTCGCTAACTGTTCTTGGGCCAAATCTCTCTGAGCCAGGGCGGATTTTACTTGCTCTTGCGAAGAAGCTAACTGCTGCTGGGCATAATTTAATTGGTTCTGGGCAAAACCCAATTGTTGCTGTGCGACTATCATTTGATCGCCGGCAGCTTTCTCAGCATCCTGAGCTTGCTTCAGTTGTTTTTCCAACTCCTGAACTTGGCCTTGAGCTGCAGCGACGCGAGACAGAAATTCCGATCGATAATTAACATAAAGTCCTTGCTGAGCAGCATCAAAATTTCCGCTGGCTCCCCGATTGAGGTACAGTTCGTCAATCAAAGCTTGCAGCACTTGATTTTGTGCCGTGAGGCTCTGTCTGTCCCTGATTGTTGATTCTAGGTTAGAAGGAACAGGGCCTTGAATTTTGCCGTTGACAACATCTTCGTAAAATTTATTTTCCTTTTCCAGAGCTTCTTTAGTTTTCTGAACCGATGTTAAATCGGCACTGGGCGCAACAGGGTTGAAAGTGAGCAGAGGCTGGTTTTTTTCCACGCGATCGCCATTTTCAACGTGAAGTCTCACCACAGCGCCCGTAGCAGGTGCTTGGATGTCTCTAGCACCATCTTTGAGTTCCAATTGACCCACAGCGGGGACAGCTTGCTCTACGCTAGCAAAATAAGCCCAAACTACAGCAGAAGTGGTCATCAGCATGATCATCCACAAAAACAAGTGCGACCAAATCGCTGGTTTTTCGAGAATGACTGGTTGCTCAGAAAGTATTAACGATTTCATAGCCATTTGTTAGTTCTCAGTTGTTAAGGGTTAGCGATCAGTTGTGAGTTGTTAGAGATTAGGTATTCGATGACTCTTGTTGTTGGAAGAGGCAGTAGTAACGCCCTTTAAGAGCCATTAATTCTTTATGAGTTCCCCGCTCGACTACAGAACCTTGATCCATCATAATAATTACATCAGCGTTTTGGATGGTAGTCAGGCGGTGAGTAATGAAAAACACCGTGCGGCCGGCGAAAGCTTCTGCTAAGTTATTGCAAACTTGGCGTTCGGAATGGTAGTCGAGGGCGCTTGTAGCTTCGTCCAAAATCAGCAGTTTCGGGTTTTGCAAAATCGTCCGGGCGATCGCCAAACGCTGTCTTTGACCCCCAGAAAGCGAGGAACCACGCTCTCCGACTATCGTATTGTAGCCAGCAGGCAAGCCCATAATAAAATCGTGAGCTACCGCTAATTTCGCAGCTCGCACAATCTCATCCGTACTCGCATCTGGATTACTCAGAGCAATATTTTCCTGCACAGTACAGTTAAACAGCAAAGTATCTTGCAACACCACCCCAAGTTGGCTGCGGAGCGAGTACAGTTCCACCTTAGAAATGTCATAGCCGTCAATAAAAATCCGGCCCGACAGCGGCGGATAAAGACGCTGCAACAGCTTCATCGCCGTACTTTTACCGGAACCGCTTCCCCCCACAATTCCCACAAAACTGCCAGCGGGAAATTCCAAATTAACATTAGCCAATTGCAGTGCCCCGCTCTCCAGGAATCGGAAGGAAACCTCCTCATAGGTAACCTGCCCTTGAATTGCCGGCAGCGGGATATTGCTGCGATCTTCATCGCTGGTTTCCGTCGGCGTATCGACCACATCCTTGAGCATATCGATCGACATCGAGACTTCTTGGAAACTCTGCCAGACGCTCACAAAACGCAGCAGCGAACCAGTCACGTTCCCGGAAATAATTCGGAAAGCAATCAACTGACCCAAAGTAATCTCATTTCCCAGTACCAAATAAGCTCCCACCCACAACTGAGCTAAGTTACCCACCTGGTTTAAAAAGCTGCTAATCGTACCGGCCGTAGTCCCCGTGATAATTGTTTTAAAACTGGCTGTAATGTATTTTGCGTAGCGGCTCGACCACTCCCAACGGGATTTCAATTCAATATTTTGAGCCTTAACAGTTTGAATCCCGCTGACTACTTCCACTAAATAAGATTGAGAGTCAGAAAAACGCATATTTCTCTGTTTGATCAGGCGCAGCACCAGCGGATTGATTAGAACAATCATCAGCCCCAGTACCGGTACCACTGCCAAAGATACAAACGTTAGCTGCACGCTGTAGGAGAGCATCACGGCGACGTAAACCACCGAAAATACCGCATCGAGAACCACTGTCAGAGCTGTACTCGTCATGAATTCCCGAATCTGGCCCATCATGCTGAATTTGTAAACCAGATCTCCGACGCGCCGATTGTCAAAGTAATTTTGGGGCAGCCGGAGCAAGTGGTCGATGACTTCTGCACTCAATTTGACATCAATGCGGTTTGAGGTATCTATAAACAAAAAGGTACGCAAACCGTTGAGCAGTCCTTCAAACAGGGCAACACCTAACAGAAATGCACCCAAAATATCCAAGGTGTCAATGCTGCGCTGACCTAATACTTTATCAATAATTACTTGGCTGATTAATGGGTTGGCAAGACCAAATAACTGTACAAAAAACGAAGCGAGCAACACCTCAAAAAACACTGTCTTGTGTTCCATCAGCGCCGGCACAAACCACCAGAAGCTGAACTGCTCTTTTTGTTCGACTTGCGGAGCTTGCAGCAGCAGGACTTCTCCTGATTCTCCCCAGATTTCTTTAAACTGAGGTATCCGCTTCCGCATTAACCCTTTTTCGGGCGTGGCCATCACCAATTCTTGCTCGGTGATGCTGTAAATAATGGCAAAGCTGGTTTCCCATTTAATCATTACGGGAGCTTTGATGCGGTTGATGGCTTCTGCGGGCACTTGCGCCAATTGGGGCGTCAGGCCGATGCTTTGGGCGATCGCCCCGCAGGCTTGCATACTGATAGAACCAGCGGTTTTTAACTGATTTTCTAGAACTTTGCGGATGATATCTCGACGAAACTTGAGGCCGAAATACTTGCTCAACATTTGGAAGCAAGCAAGCGGGGCCTCAATCTGCCCTTTGGCCCGGAAAACTGGGTATCTCCCGGCATCCTTTGGTTGGTCGGTTTTGGGTTCTGGGGGACGATCGGGGGCGTCTATAACCGCGATCGAGGTTCCGTTGGGCGGATTCTGCCCAGAGCCTCCTGTCTCTGTCGTGCCATTTAATGGGTCTGTTTCGGGTTGGGCTTCGGGGGGTTCCCGGAAGCCGACCAAGCGAGCGCCGAGGCGGCCTTCTACTTTTAAGGATTTGGCTGCGTTTTCCACAGAGAAGCGGCTGCCGGTGGGAAAGTCGCCCAAGACGCCGCTGCTGACGAGCCAAATTCGATCGGCATCTAGCTCTTTGGCGATGTCTTGAGTTTTTTTGTTGCCGTTTGGCACGTTGACAACTGTCGCATCTTGCCAAGCTTGCAGGGTGAGTTCCTTGAGATTGGAAGTGCCGTCGGCTTGGCGCTGCAATTCCAGGCTCAACAGTTCAAATACTTCGCTCAACGAACAGTGTTCGCGAAAGGCTTCTCCAAATGTCGGCTGTTTTTCCAGTACGCTCAGGAAATCTTCAGCAGGTAGGACGATCGCGATCACATCTGTAGAGGCGATCGCCGTTTCGCAGGGAACTCCTCTGAGCAAGCCAGCCCAGCCCAGGATTTCCTTCGACTGCACCAAGCGTAAACTTACGTGGCGCTGCGAGCGCTGGTCAAAGCCCAGCAGCCGGGCCTGGCCTTGATAGATAATTGCCACCTGAGTCGGCATTTTTTCCCGTTCAAACAGGGGTTGCCCCGTCCGGTAGCCAAGGAGTTGGCATTTAGCCACCAAGGCTGTCAGAGCCGTCTCTGACATTCGGTCAAAGGGAGGTGTTTGAGCTAGGAAATCCTGAATTTGGGAGAGGGAAACAGCGGAAGAAGTCATCCAATTTTAGATTTTAGATTTTAGATTTTAGATTGAATCCAGGGGGTTTTTGTCAGGATGCTACGCTTTTTCAAGTCTCCACGGATAAATCCGGGGGCCCCTGACCAACTTGCTGGATTGTCATGAAATTGAAGACACGGAGGAGAGGGGCTGTAGCGGGCCTATTTGCGATATCTGTTCGGCTAGCCAGCTTTCAAATAGTTCGTTAATCAAGTGCAGCCGCATCGATTCATCAAGCTGGGCCGGCATGAACTTTTCTAGTCGAATAATTACCATCCATTCTGCCAGAGGACGCGGCGTCCAGAGTTGATTTGGCTGGCTGACAGACAAAAGTTTGCTGATTGCCGGGTGGGGCTGGCTGAGGGGTACGGGGCCCAACAAGCCGCCTGACTTGGACTCCGGCCCTTCGGAATAGTCGCGGGCCACTTCAGCAAAGGTTTGTTCCCCTTCGAGGATGCGAAAGTAAAGTTCGTTTGCCAGTGCTGGATTTTTGGTGCGTACCAGGGAATAGACTACGTGGTCTAGGCTGGCTTTGCGGGTTAAAAAATAATTATCTACTTTAGGTCTCCAAGTTGCTTGCTTAAATTTTTCGATCAGCAAGGGCCTAACGGCCATCTCTTGAAGTTCTTCTTCCGTCATGTTTTGGCTACGCAGCCAAGCTTCTTTGGCTTCCGGGGCTGTCAGTTGGTGTTGTGCCAGAAAGTCAAGGACGGCGGATTTTCGTTCTTCGTCGCTGCAACTAAAGGATGCGATCGCTTGGTCTACTATTACACCCCGCAAGAATTGTGGCATCAACTGATACCGCTTCAGGAGCGATGGCATATCTTGAGCTTGCAATAATTTATCGCCTATTTGAAAAAGTCCTGTCATTTTTTTATCTCCAACTGACTTGCGCTTCCCCTTTTAATTTAGCTGTGGCAGGAAAAGAGCGACAACCACTAACCCCTCGATTCCCCGATGATAGCAGACCGTCAGTGGGCTAGCGCTATTGCTGTCTATTTCTTGACGCTCTGCCTAGCGAGGGGTTCCCCGCGGGGCTCAGAATGGTAACGGGATGCGAGAGTGAGAGAGTGGGAAAATCTTCCCTCAACATCTACCCGTTAAATCCCGTACACTGCTTAGTTGCTGAACTTCCTTCTTCCTTCTTCCTTCACTCTCGGAATAGTTTTTCAAAGAGTGCTTCGAGTTGGGTCGAGCAAGCGCGACTGTCGAGATATTTGGGGTTTGCCGCCATTTTTTGCTGGATTCGCTCGCGGTAGTGCCGGCGCAGTTCTGGGTTGGTTCCCAGTGCTGTGTTCAGCTCTAAATAAGAGTTCTCGCTGTCAGCTACCAGTTCCGGAATTAGTAGTTCTTCGAGGACTGCGGCTGATTGTCGCGATCGAGTTTTTTGCCCTTTTCTTACCACTACAGGCAACCCCACCAACAGGGGTTCTGCTAAGAAGCAGCCACTGCTGTATGGATAGGAGTCTAAATATATATCAGCCAATTCCAGACATTTTATGCAATCTGCGCGAGATGGCAGCGCCTTAATCACAACTAAGCGCTTTTTGTCAATCCCAAATTCGGCAAAGAGCGATCGAATTTGGTTGTAAAAAGGCACCGTCGGATAGTTTCCATTGCGGGAACTAAAGGGATACAAAACTAAAATAGAATTCGGTACGGCAGCAATAATTTTTGCCCAAGTTTCTCTCAATTCTGGGATAATTGTCCAAGCTTGAGCGCCGGACATGAACACTACAGATTCGTCGGTGGCTCCCCAACTCCTGCGAGTCGGTTCAACTGTGGCAGGTGCTGACCCTACAGTATAGCTTACACAAACTCCCGACCCTTTTAAAGTAATTAATTTTTCGCGAAACTCTGCAGCAGCACCTGCGGGCAATGTCAAATCTCCAGCAATGAAATAATCGATATTTCGGGTGCCGGTGGTTGCGGGGGTTGATGCACCGGTAGCGATTTGCACCCGCGCTAGTCGGTGCAGGCACAGCAGCGCGCTTGGTTGAGAAGTGTCGGTAGTATTGGTGCAGATTAGCAGAATATCTAAATCGTGCGATCGAATTTCTCGGACTTGATTGGGCAAAGTTTCTGACAGTTGCACCAGTTTGTCAGCGCAATTTTCGCAATATTTCCCCAGTCGCTCGTCTTGTACCTGGAAATAGTACACAATAATTTCAAATTTGCTTCTGTCTAAATATTCAAAACTCGCAATTGCAGCACGAGTCTCGGATTCCTCACTAATTTTATCCAGCAAAAAGCCAACTCTGATTTTAGTTCTTTCAGGTTCTCTCTGAGGAAAATTCCATTCTATTTGACTGCCGATATTTTTCAAATGAAATTCCAGAATATCAGCTCGCTGACTCAATATATTGAGCAGATTGACCTCGTCGCTCAAATACAAAGCTTGGAAGCTAACACTTTTGGCAATAAAAGCTGCCAAATAACGCCAAACTTCTGAATCTGGAAAACTGGCGATATTAGCAGCGACGTACTTGATTAACTGCTGGAAATATTCAGAGTAACTTTCTACTTCCGACTTGGGTTGAAACTGATATCTTGCACCCTTCTCAATTACTTGTTTAGGAACAGGCAAGATGCCTGTTCCACCAGCAAATTCATCTTGTGTGGAACCAACAGGCAAGATGCCTGTTCCACCAGAAAATTCATCTTGTGTGGAACCAACAGGCAAGATGCCTGTTCCACCAGCAAATTCATCTTGTGTGGAACCAACAGGCAAGATGCCTGTTCCACCAGAAAATTCATCTGTTGTGGAACCAACAGGCAAGATGCCTGTTCCACCAGAAAATTCATCTTGTGTGGAACGGGCATCTTGCCCGTTCTTGACAATTCCACCTCTCCTTTGAAAATAATTCGGTGACTGAAATAGGAATTTCAGAAAATCGTCAAAAAACCACTGGGGAATCGCTGCATTTTTATACTCAATCGGCAACTGATAAGCGTCGCGGTACAGCATCGCTGCGAGGAGATATTGCATCTTCTCGGCAATTTCCCCTCCTTCAGCAAGTTTCGAGGATAACTGCTGGACAAAACGTTGTTCTGACTCAGTTAAAGTTTCATTTTTTAGGGCGCTATCTAGTAGCAATTTATGAGCCTTCCCCATGTCTTTCGAGTAAGCAATTTCTAATTTTTCCGCTGGCAAATTCAGCCAATACTCAGCTAGCTGTTGGCGGTAGGGGCGCAGCGCGAGAAGAGGCTGTTTTGAGGGGAATTTATTGTATTGATCGAGCAGTGGTGATAATTCTGATAAACTCGGCTGGGTTCTCAATGCCAACTTATGGCGGATTGTCTGTTTGATTTGTTGATCCAGGAAACTGTAATCAGGACTATTTAGTAGTTTTTTATAAAATCTTACTACATCCTTATGATTTTCCCCAGCGGCGAAGTTTTTCCAAGTTTGTTGTTCGGGATGAATCCGCAGTGAGGACAGTTTTTCGTCTACAAATCCGATATGATAGTTGCCCATGATTCGCCACCACATATCTAAGTCTACATACTGAGATAATCCCGAATCAAATAATCCTATTTCTTCAAAGACTCGCGCGGCAATTAAGACGGTACTCGGTTCGCCAATTTTGTTTATCGGGTTGTTCAAGCATTTAGTATCTGCGAGTAATTCTTTTCCTGGCTGAATAGATTTTAAATTCGACCAGCTTTTGTGCAAATCTTTAATTGATTGGGAAGCTCCGCGCAAAATCGGGTTAGATTCATTGTCAGCGATGGTGATGCCGCGCGGGGAGAAAACCATACCTATTTCTGAGTTTTGTTGGGCGAGTGCGACCATTTTCTCAATACATTCTGGTGCGAGCAAGTCGTCTTGAAATAAAAATTTAATATATTGACCTGTTGCTTGAGAGATGCAAAAATTCCAGTTTTGTGATAAACCGTAGTTGCGGTGCAGTATGATGCGGAAATCGACTGAGGTTTGTGATTGGAATGATTGGGCGATCGCAATTGTGCGGTCTGTGGAGCCGTCGTCGGATATAATCAGTTCTATGTTAGCGTAGGTTTGGGCCAAAGCACTTTGAATTGCTTCCCCAATAAATGCTTCTCCGTTGTATGTCGGAATGCAAATGCTAACCTTCGGCTGCTCGTTTGGCAGTTCTCCTTTTGCTTGACTTTGTTGCTGTGATGGCGGCAAGTTAGCCCTAATTTTGGCAGACTTCGCTTTGGCTGTTCCTAACAGAGGTATGCTTTGAAAGTTATCGGTAATCTCGGCAATATATTCGAGACGTTTTCTAATTTTATTCCCTGTAACTTGGGGGTTGAGTAAAGTCTTAATTTCCTCAGCGGCTATCGCTCCAATTTGTTGAGCTTCCCGGTAATTGTTGAAGACGTACCGCATTAAATCCGCAGCGTGTTCGACATCCGCTTGGGCCCAAACATTGCCTTTTTTGTAAGGCCCGCAATCTTGCTCAATTGGGATTAACTTATACTTGACTAAATAGCTGTTGCCGACATTCATAAATTCTGTATTTGATGAATAGCCGGTGGCAATTACGGGTTTGCCGTAAAACATGGCTTCAGCCATTGTTAAGCCAAATCCTTCGCAGCGGTGCAGGGATACATAACAGTCGCAATTGTACAGCAAACCGTTTAGTTTATTTTTGGACAAATACCCGTCTAGATGTTTGATATTTGAACAATTAGCGATAGCAGACTTTAATAACTTTTGCTGTTCTAAATGTTGGGTTGAATTAGAAGATTTGATGACCAATAATACGCTGTTATCTTCGCCAAAAGCTTGCTTAAATGCTTGAATTGTCGCTAAACTATTTTTGCGCTCGATGCGGCTGGAAAAGTCGAAGACAAACAAGAAAATAAATTTATCTTTAGGTAAATTCAGTGCTTCTCTGTTCAGGGAAGGTGCGGGGAGAGCAATACTGGGCATGATTTTGATGACGGGAATTGGCGAGACTGCGGAAATTGCCTCGGCGCAATAGTTGCTGTAAGTCCATATTTCGTGAAAGTTATTAAATGCTGGCTGCCATTCTGGGGGAAATTCGGGAAGTTCCCAGGCCCAAAATCCGATATTGTATTTGTTTTCAAAATAGCTGGAACCTCTATCTTTGATAAAGGTTGCAACTTCATCGGCGTTGACTTGAATTAAGTTTACGGGATGGGGATTGTCTTGGCTAAAGTTTTGATAGGTGGTGTCTTGTTTGCGGTGGGGACTGCGGGTAAAATTGTTGATAATGAAGGGAATGTTGGCTGCTTCTGCGGCTCTGATGTTGGCTCGGACACCTTCTCCTATGCCAAATTCGCCGCTGATGTAGCCGGCGATGTTCATTCCTAGATTAGGGTTCATAGTTTCTAATGTATTTAGCAAATTGTTGGGTTAATTTTTTTTGGGAAAAAGCCGAATTAATTGAGTTTTTCTATCGCGCTGAATGAGGGTAGGGGTTGAGAATGAATTATAATTTTGCTCAATTTTTGCTAAGATATAGGAATGCTTGTATGATGGGTGAATAAGATTAAATGAACCGCAGAGGGCGCAGAGAACGCAGAGGAAGAGAAGAGAGGGAATAGAAAGGGTTGGCAACAGAAAATAGGGTGCTTGACAAATGTGCCGATCGCCATTGTATACTGGCATCGCAATGCTAACCTTCGGCTGGTTGTCTGTCGGCATGGGTGGCTCTGTTTTATTTTACGATCAACTAATCAGGAATTTTAGAGAAAGTGATCGATCGCGTCAACCACGACTTATTGAAGCTGCTACCGCCGGATGCTAAAGTCATTGTTGAAATTGGCTGCGGTATGGGCTCGACGGGCGAACAGTACAAGCTGATCAATCCCCATTGTCAGTATATTGGCATTGAATGCGATCGAGAAAAAGCTAAAATAGCGGTCGATCGGCTAAACTGGGTGACGGTAGCCGATATTGAAGAAATTGCCCTCGAAAGTCTTGACATCGCCCCAGGAACCGTAGATTGTTTGGTTTTTGGCGACTTGCTACCCTACTTTAAAAATCCTTGGGATATTCTCAAGCAGTACAATTCTTTGCTGAATCCAGAGGGGCAAATTCTCGCTAGAATCCCTAATGTTCAATACTGGCGGCGAATTGTCAATCTGTTGCGGGGACAGTGGGAGAATCCCGACAACAAGATGCAGCACTGGTTTACCCTAGAAAGTATTAAATCACTATTTGCTCAAGCCGGATTGCAGGTTTATGAATTTCAAGGGAAGGGACACAAAACCGAAAATTTTGTCCAGTTTCAGCAATTGCTGCATCCAATGGTACAGGCTTTAGAGCTAACATCGAGCAGTTTTGCTACGGAAACCGGTGCTGAACATTATATCGTGCGATCGACCAAATCGGCCGTACCTGCGCGCAGACTGCTGATTCAGACTATCATTATGGCTCCTACAGGGTGCGATCGTGTGCGAGTTTTGGAACCGGACAAATTTAGCGCTACAATTCCCGGTGTCCGCGCCGTATCCGGCGTGAAAAAAGCCGAGTTAATTCCGCCGCTGCCGGAAGAAGAAAAAGTCTTCATCTGGCAGCGGACAATCATGCAATATCCCGCGTACATTCCCCAAATCAAAGAACTCCTGCAACAAGGCTATTTAATAGTAGCTGAAATTGACGACAATCCCATCCGTCGCCGCGAATACGCCGACAATAATTACCTCAGCTATCGCGGCTGTCACTGCGTTCAAACTTCGACAGAACCGCTAGCAAAAATTTTGCGCCAATACAATCCAAATGTTGCCGTATTTCCCAATCAATTAGCCTATCTACCTCCGCCGCGAATTTATCCGGCAGAAGATACAGTCACAATTTTTTTTGGTGCGCTCAACCGCGAAAAAGATTGGCAGCCGATTATGGCAGCGCTCAATCGAGTTTTAGTCGCACACAAGCACCGGATTCGAGTTAAAGTAATCCATGACCGCCGATTTTTTGAATCCTTGGAAATACAGCAAAAAGAATTTGAACCCTTTTGCAGTTACGAACGGTATCAAGAAATTATGTACAGTTGCGATATAGCTTTGCTACCGCTTGTTTCCAACCCGGTTAATGAAACGAAATCTGACTTAAAATTTATTGAATGTGCAGCGCGGGGAGTAGCGGTGCTGGCAAGTCCCACTGTGTACGAACATTCTATTGTCGAAGGTGAAACGGGATTGATTTATAGATATGAAAAAGAGTTTGAAACCAAACTAAATTCGCTGATATCTGACACTTCTCGGCGCAGGAAAATAGCCGCGAATGCTTACGAATGGGTGCGCGACAACCGCTTGCTGTGCGGGCACTACCGACAGCGCCGAGATTGGTACTTACAGATGCGGGACGAGTTGCCGCGTTTAAATGCTGAGTTGCGCGATCGCCTGCCGGAGTTATTTGGTGACTAAGTGCGGTAAGATTTATAGGCTATTGTGCGATCGTTCTGTTTTATTGTTTAATTTCTAATTGTTACTCCACACCAATGCGAATTCTATTCACTATTGCTCACTTTTACAATCCCAGCGGCGACGGAAAACACGCTTCCCAGCGAAATGATCCGCAACCACGACTAAACGCTTTAACAGCTTGCGTGACATCGCTGCAAGCTTTGTACGGCAAATCTCAGTCCATGATTGACATTAGCGAATGTGCAACTATCCCAGCAAATCAATCTCAACAGCACGAAATTGACATTGTTGTTTGCACTACTCAAGGTTATCATCTGTTGCCTCAACTGCCAGTGCAGCCCAGATGTTTTATGCACCACGCTACCAAATGCGAACCGCTGCTGTTGGGGTTTGAGTGTCAAGCAGTTTTGCGAGCCTGTCTTAACAAATACGATTATTTCTGTTATTTGGAAGATGATTTAGTTCTGCATGACCCGTGGTTTTTTAGTAAATTAAAGTGGTTTACGCATCACGGAGGAAATGGGAATTTGCTGCAACCTAATCGCTATGAAATAGCGCCTCAAGGCGCGGTTTTTAAAGCATATATTGATGGTGATTTAGCAGCAACAGCTACTGCTAAGTTTCAAAATGTGGAGGAGCAGCGGCAGTTAAAGGGAAAAATCATGGAACAAACAGTCGCTTTTGAGCGAGCGTTGAATCCTCATTCCGGCTGCTACTTTTTGAATGCAGAACAGATGGCACACTGGGCTAAGCAGTCTCATTTTTTGGATAGAGATACTAGCTTTATCGGCCCCCTGGAAAGTGCGGCGACTTTAGGAATTATGCGGACTTTTAGAGTTTACAAGTCAACTCCTTCCTATGCTAATTTTTTGGAGATTCAACATTTTGGAGCGAGTTTTCTGAATTTGATTGGTAATAAGGTGAGGGTGCCGCAAGCAGGATGAGTTAAGATATTCAGGTAAGCTGCAATCCTTGAGAGGTGCATCTCACATCTTGCACCATTCTCAGGAACAGCCAAGATATTCTCATGAACAGGCAAGATGCCTGTTCCACAAATAATGAGTTTTCTTGTGGGAAGTAGGGGTTGGGCCGAAGAGCCCGCCCGTAAGTCCTACTATTTTACAGCAGTCAAAACATCGCCGATTTTAACTGTGCCGCTGTTGATAATTTTGGCTAAAACTCCAGTTTGTGCGTGACCGAATTCCTTTTGCAGTAAACTGAGTAGGGAAATATCCCGATCGCCCGTTTCTGGATTCACTTCTATATTGACACAGCGGCCGATTCGTGCTGTAACTTCTATACGCGCTGTTCCTAATTGAAACTGTTTTCCGATCAACTCAAATTCTGACCAAGCTGCCATACCTTCTAGCACAATGTTCGGGCGAAATCGGCCCACGTCAATGTTTTGAACAGCAATTTCTGTTAATTGGTCTAATGTGGCTTGACTGAGTAAAGAAATGTGTACGGGTTCTCGATCGGGATAACGAGTTTCGCCGCTGGTGTCGCCGACTAAGTGCAAAGGTGCAAACTGCGGGTGTCTCGCTTCTTTTGTGGGTTCAATTGCTGCCAAATATTCTGTGAAAAAACTGCCGATGCGATCGCGCCCCGCTGCTGTGTTTGTTTCTGCGGATAACACTGCAACTCCTTGACGCTTGACTGTTAAAACGGCAGTTTCCGGTTGATAATCACATTCTAAAGCTGCTAACAGAGGCCAATCGTTTTGAACCGCAAAATTTTTTTTGCTCATCCAAGGCACATTATCTGCGGGCTTTTTTGCAGCTTCCAGATTATCTGCAAACATTAAGGCAAAAGCTCGATCGCCCTTAATTCCGTGTCCTGCTGTTAAAGCAAACTCCGACATTTCTTGCGGTGTCAGCCCTTTAATTGGATAAATAAATAACTGTTTTATTGTTGCTAATGTCATAAATTTTTCCGAAGTTAGTAGAATCTAAGATTTTGCACCATTGTCAATAATCCTTTTTTGAACAGGCTTTTCGGCCTGTTCAGCGAGAAAATCTACTCTTTGTGGAACAGGCCGAAAAGCCTGTTCAGCGAGAATAGTGCAAGATGTGAGTAGAATTGGACTTACGCAGAACCTATATATGTAGGTAGGGTTCGCCGCAAACTTTGGGGGAATAGAAGCTATTTCACACACATTAATCAAATTGCTATAAAAACCCGATTAAGCTAGCAATTCATAGCGGCGGATATCTGGAGGCCCAACGGCCAAACCGTCTAATTTCTGTACGGCGTCTTGAATGTGAGTTGAACCGAGATGTAGTTCGAGCAAATCAGCACTTTCCCACTCTTCAACATAGGTAAAATCTGTGGGATCGGCTTGATTTTGCAGGAGTTCGTATTTGATGCACCCTTTTTCTTTACGAGTTGGTTCTATAATGCTCAGCAGCAGAGATTTAAGTTCTGCTACTTTGTCGGGAAAGGCTGCGAGGCGGGCGACTACTCGCAAGGTTGTTTTGGACATAGGAAAAAGGAGGCTATGCTATTTTAATTGAATTTACGGATTTCAATGAAGCAAACACTGTCATCAGTAACTACTGTAGCGCGGAATGGAACCAAATCAGCAGCGTACTTGCTGCTATGCCACTGCACATAAAACCTTCAGCTCAAGCTGGATTTCTGGGCGCTCCAGTTTTCGATACTGTAGCAACCAATGAATACATCAAAACTGAGTTGCTCAAACTTGGATGGCTAGCGAAAATCAAGATTCCGCCGATATATCGATTTTTGGGAACAGATGTTGACTTTGGCTCTGCTGGTGCGATTGTAGAAGTTCAGTTTTCTCACTATGCACTTCTATTAAACAATACTGTGCGATCGCAATTGTTTTTCAACACTAAGACGCCTCTGACAGGACAGCCCGTTAAGGTTGTTATTATAGTTACAAGAGCACAAATGTTTCCTGCTGCTAATAGCAGCCTTTACTACGAGCAAGCTGTGAATCAGTTAACAGTATTATCGGCCTCTCTATTTAATGTACCGCTCAGAATAGTGTGTTTATTCAACCAAAGGAATACAAAAGTACCTGCAAAATTGACTGTTTACAGCGCTCGAACATCAAGGACAATAGTAACTCAGCAAGAGTGTGAATGTCAAATAATTTCAGGACGCTCGCCCCGCAGTCGCAGTTCTATTCGGATTATTTGAAAAATGATATACTAGCTCCACAGCTCAAGTTCTAATTGCTCTCCAATTTTAGTAGAATTCAGCGTTTTCTTACCGTTGCCATTTAGCTTGAGGTCTACTGGTGGAGCTTTTCCCCGAATATCCGCAGCAAAAGCAGCTTCCTCATAGAGCAAGCGTTTCTCCATTTCTTCTAAGTGATACTCTTCGGGATATATTTTTGCTTTGCTGCGTTCAGTTGGTTTTTTACCTACTTGTACGTCAAACCGAAATCCTTCTATTGGCTGTCCGGTTTTTTCTACATAGTCCCGCAGAGTTTTTAAGTTGGGGAAATAGCCGCGCTCGTCCGGTTCCCCGCTTAAACGACGCAGCGCAACTTGATAATATTTTAGATCCAATTCTGCACCGATAAAATGCCGATCGCAGTTTTTAGCTACAACGGCCGCCGTACCCGAACCCATATAAGGATCGATAACAACATTACCTTTCACCGTTGTAGTCAAGACAATTCTAGCTATTAAGTCTTCGGGAAATTGACAGGGATGTATAGTTTGTTCTTCGTGGTTGTGTTTGACGTTGCGGAACATCCAAATGTCGCCTGGGTTTTTCCCGTCAGGATTGCATGAAAGTTCGCCTTTGCGAGATCCCCGGTAATGTTTTTTATTTTGATACTTTTGCGGTACTCTAATATCGTCTAAGTTAAATATATATTCATCGGATTTAGTAAACCAAAGAATTGTCTCGTGGCGGCATGAGAATTTCTTTCTGCCGTGCAAACCGTGCTGTCTCCCCCAGATAATTCGATTCCGAGGAATTAACCCGCAGGATTCTAGAATTGGAAAGAAGCGAATATCGAGCGGAATTAGCGTACCCCGATCGGAGAAAGCACCGACTTGCCAGAACAGCGAACCTGATTTTTTGAGAATTCGGCTGCACTCTTGGAGCACAATTCTCTGTTCTTCTAAATAAATATTGAGAGCTTGCTTGGTTTCGTATTCCTTGCCCAAATTGTAGGGAGGAGAGGATACTACTAAATCAACGCATTCATCTGGCAAGCTGCTCAGAAGTTCCAGACAATTTCCCAGAAATATCCGATCTAGCGGGAGCTGTTCTCGGTTCTGGTGCTGCTGCATTTGCTTTGCCTTTAATTTCAAAAAAACTTCAACTTTCACTGAAGATAACCCAAATCAGTCAATTAGTCAATACCTCAATCTTTGGGATAAAATCGCTTGTTTTCTGTAGAATATTCCCAGGCGAGATCCTCCGGGTCTTTTTCGCGGCTCCACTGAGCAAACTCCGGCTTAAGTTTCCACTTGCCGATCGTACTTGCGTGAACTTTGAACCTGCGGGATAGTTCCGTCTGGGTAAAAGAGATTTTGGGCTTTTGAGGAGTCTTGGTTTGAGCAATGGGGAATAAATTTGGTTTTTTCTCTTGTGTTTTTTCCCGATTTGTGGGAGGCTCTTGAACAGCTATTGCCGCATTAGCTGTTTCGCTTTGATTGACAGTTGGAGCTATTTGAAAATAATACAAAATTCCGCCTTGTTCCGTCACTTCAAAATCTGCGGCAAACTCAGAGGCTCGTTCGTCGAGATACTCTTGAACCTTTTCTCCGGGCAGTTTTGCATTCATCGCCAAATCCAAAGCCGTAACTCGCCCTTGATTTTCCTTGATCAACTTATAGAAAACCGAGTCTAAATGAGCGAGTTTATTTTTTTGCTGCTGCTGATAGAGCTTGTAAGCCCAAGCAACGCCCGCTGTGGTGGCGATCGCCCAAAACATCCTTCCCGACTCGAAACTGGCAACCGCCGTCAAGGAAATAGGCAAAAGCAGGGTAAGATATCCCCAAATGCTTCCCTTCTTTAGGTTATTGCTGTTTTTGACCATAGTTCCTAAACAGGTACGTAGTTTAGCTTAGTAGAGCGTGTTTGAATGCCGCGAAAGTTGTTCGACAGTCGATATATCGATCGGCCCGCTGACACACCCAAAAACGGATACTGTGCCGCGTACACTCGCCTTGTGGACAATCCCTAATTTTAGACCAAAGTTCCAGCTCCTTTGATTCAATGTCGCAAGTAAATCGAAAATCGAAAATCGAAAATCGAGTGACGCACTCTACGACAAAATCCCAGAATCTACTTTTTTTGCAACCGAGGGTTCATGTACTTTTTTCGCAAACAGATTGCCATCCTGCTGATAGTTGTTGCTTGCTGTACGCTGACGATTAGTTGCAGCGAGAGTCGAACTGTCCAGTGTACTAAATTTACTGAAATTGTCAACAAAGGCAACGCTCTCATTGATGTTGATAAAGACAGCAACGATGCTGCAACGACCGACAATTTAGCTAAAAATTTGAACCTAATAGCGAATGAACTTCAAGCTCTGCGAATAACAGATCCAACCCTCAAAGAAATTCAGGAGCCATCGGTTAAATCCTTCCAGGAAATTAGTCAAGCACTCGGCGACATAAGCAAAAGCCTTCAGGCTGGAAATCTCGCTTCTACAAGTATAGAAGGTCGAGAGCAAATCCAAACAGCTCAAGCAGATATTATTAGAGCCGGCCAACAGGCGAATCAAGCAGCCGCAAATCAAGACGCTTTGACTAGCAAACTGATTAATTATTGTAAGGGCGATCGCTAAAGGCTAAGAGTTTTGTATTTTGAGATTGCCACGCGAACCCCAACAACCCACGGGGGGTGAAGGAATTTGAGGAATGCGTCGCCTTCACCTACTATCTACCCCTTTGCAATTACCCAATTTAGTGATGAATTTCTAGATTCAAAATATAGCGACCGAGTTGCACTTTCTCCGACCACAACTCGTATTCTAACTGCAAGTGATCCGGTTCCGGCTTTCCTGTCAGGGTCAAGTTGCGAGTGAAGTTGCGGAGTCGCAACTGTTCGGGAGTCGCCAGCGATTCGCCCTGAAGCCAATAACGGCTCAGGCCGTACATTCCTCGTTCCCAGCAGTGGCGGTAACTGTATTTGCCGTTTCCTTGCATCGTCATAATGACTCGATAGGGCGAAACTTCTAGCCAGAGCAACCGGGGTTTTGTAGTTGGGGGTAAGATTGTAACTGGCTCGGCAGATTCGTTGGAACCGTCGGAAAATTCGCGATCGATTATTGCTGGTTCGTGCAACAACAAGTGAAAGCGCTCGCGGTCTTTTTGATAAAGCGTAGCAGCGGTTTCAACGACTGACCACAAAGGTAAATCTGTGGAGACGAGCGATAAACTTACAGGCTTGCGGTGATGGGTCAGCATAAATAAAAGTTTAGGAGTTGTGGTGGATCGGGCAGTTTGAGATTTGAGATTTTAGACTTTAGATTTTAGATTGGCTGGGTTCCAAATTCCGGAGCTTTTGCTTAACAAAATGAAAAATCTACAACTCGCAATCGAAAATCTAAAATTGTTTAGTCACAATTCAATCATCTGGTCGATAACTCAGAGCTGGAGATGAAATCTAAGCAGATACACGGATAATATTTGTGAAATTAATGTGAAATCCGTGCCGTTGCGTCCGCACTCCCGTGTCGCCGACAACTGACAGCGGAGTCTCCGGGCGAGTTTAATCAGCCTTTAAGTTAACCGGACACATTGGGAAAAAACCCTCAGCCCGTACAAAAGACGACTGACTTAGGACTGAGAAAAAGGTAGGATAGCTAACGCCATCCAATCCTAGTTTATCTCAATGCAAGCTGACATTATAACTACTACGCTTCTTGACAAAAGCCAAACTTTAAGCATTCAAAAACCGGCATCGGGCTTGTCGCTGGTGGGGAGGATTCGAGTTCCGGGCGATAAGTCGATTTCTCACCGAGCTTTGATGTTGGGTGCGATCGCCCAAGGTGAAACTACTATTGAGGGACTGCTCCTAGGAGAAGACCCCCGCAGCACGGCTAAATGTTTCTCGCTCCTGGGAGCCAAAGTTTCTGAACTCAACGCGGAACGGGTGACAGTCACGGGCGTCGGAATTGGCGAGTTAGAGGAGCCTGTGGAAGTCTTGGATGCGGGTAATTCCGGCACGACGATGCGGCTGATGTTGGGAATTTTAGCCTCTCATCCGGGGCGTTTTTATGCGGTAACGGGTGACAGTTCTCTGCGATCGCGCCCCATGTCGCGCGTCATTAAACCGCTACAACAAATGGGAGCGCAAATTTGGGGGCGAAAAAGTAATTCTTTAGCTCCTTTAGGGATACTGGGACAGCAGTTAAAACCGATTCACTACCATTCTCCGATCGCCTCGGCTCAAGTTAAATCTTGCATTTTGCTCGCCGGTTTGATGGCGGAGGGAGAAACTACAGTCACAGAACCCGCTCTGTCGCGGGATCACAGCGAACGGATGCTGCGAGCGTTTGGAGCCCAATTGAGCGTCGATCCAGAAACTTGTAGCGTGACAGTCACTGGGCCGACACAACTGCAAGGGCAGAATGTGATTGTACCGGGGGATATTAGTTCGGCGGCATTTTGGCTAGTTGCTGGGGCGATCGTCCCAGGTTCCGAGCTCGTAGTCGAAAATGTCGGCGTCAACCCAACTCGTACAGGCATTTTGGAAGCTTTGGAGATGATGGGCGCCGATATTGAACTGCAAAATCAGCGAGAGGCGGCTGGGGAACCTGTAGCGGATATTTTGGTTCGTAGTTCCGGCCAATTGCGGGGATGCACCATTGCAGGCGACTTAATTCCCCGACTGATTGACGAAATCCCGATTTTGGCAGTAGCGGCGATCTTTGCCTCCGGTACTACAATAATTCGAGATGCGGCCGAGTTGCGAGTCAAAGAGAGCGATCGGCTGGCGGTGACTGCTGCCGAACTCAACCGCATGGGAGCCCAAATTTCCGAGTTACCTGACGGTTTAGAAATTACCGGGGGAACTCCTTTGACGGGCGCGGATGTTGACAGCTACACCGACCACAGAATCGCCATGAGTTTGGCGATCGCAGCCCTCAACGCCACAGGTATTACTAACATTCACCGGGCAGAAGCTGCTGCCATTTCCTACCCCGACTTTACCGCCACTTTGCAACAAGTTTGCCATCCAAATTGAGATTGGGAGAGTGGGAGAGGGGGAGAGGGAGGAGTGGGAGATTAGGAAAGAGGAGAGTGGGAAAAATCCTCTTTCTTCCTTCTTCCTGACATCCGTTACATCCGTTGCCGAACTTCCTTCTTCCCTCTTCCTTCAACACCCCTTTAAGAATCTTTACCTACAACTTGTTCTTTTAAAGAATCAATTTCCGTTAACAACTCTTGGCGATTAGAAGCCTTGAGCAGATAGCGGTAAACAAACCAACCCGTATATCCCATGCCAATCAACTCAAAAATTGGAGCTACCAAAGGGACATCATTAAGAGCACCTAAAACTCCCAGCATTACCTTAATACTAATACCGCCTGCCAGGATTAAACCAACTGTGATGAGGGGCTTTTGGTAGTCAGCAAAAAAATTAGAGAGATAGGCTGGAAGTTCCGACAAAATTGTAATAACTTGGTCTTTAATATCTTGGAACTGGCCGGCCGTTGTTTCTGTGGTTGTCACTGTAGTCATGACCCCCGGTTTGTCCTCAACCAGATCTACTGTCACCACTTCAGTGATTGTTTGTGTCTCGTCCGAAAAGTTAGCTTGTGTCATTGGATACTTACTCCGTTGTCAGGTAAAATTGCAGGCTGTGAATTGCTGCCAGTAGAATTCTCCGGCAATTAGCACAGCATCCGCGCTGCAGGGACTAATTGATGAGACTAAGGCAGAGTTTCACAAATTGCAAGCAAAAATAATGATATGACTTGATTTTAAACAATTGCCTTCGCTGCCAAATCGGTCTTTTGACTCATTTTTTCACTTGAGAGAGGTCGATTTGATTCGGGCAAGGGCGTCCTTGTTCAAAGTCGGTGATATTGCCGATCGTGGTTTCGGCGATATTTTTCAAAGCTTCCTCGGTGAAAAAAGCTTGGTGTCCGGTAATCAGGACGTTGGGGAAAGTCAGCAAGCGCTGAAAAACGTCGTCTTGAATAACGTGATTTGACAAATCCTCAAAAAACAGATCCGTCTCTTGTTCGTAAACATCTAAGCCTAGGTAGCCAATTATACCAGACTTCAGTGCTTTGGTGACAGCTTTAGTGTCAATCAACTGACCGCGGCTGGTATTGATCAGCATCATCCCTGGTTTCATTTGCTCGATCGCCTCTGCACCGATTAAATGGTAAGTTTCCGGTATCAGCGGACAGTGCAGGCTGACAATATCAGAGGTGGCGAACAGTTCCGGGAGTGCGACGTATTCCATGCCTAGGGCGAGGCAATCTGGGTTTTGGTAAACATCGTATCCCAACAGGCGACACCCGAATCCGTGCAAAATTTGGGCAGTAATTGCGCCAATTCTGCCTGTTCCGACGATTCCCACCGTTTTGCCATGAAGGTCAAAACCCAACAAGCCGTCTAGGGCGAAATTGCCTTCGCGGACGCGGTTGTAGGCCCGGTGGATTTTGCGGTTGAGGGACAAAATCAGAGCGACTGCGTGTTCGGCCACTGCGTAGGGAGAATAAGCCGGAACTCGCAGCAGAGTTAGATTTAAATCCTTCGCTGCTGCTAAATCGACGTGATTAAATCCGGCGGATCTCAGGGCCAGCAAGCGGACGCCTTTTTCGGCAATGCTAAGCAGCGTTTTCGCGTCCAAGGAGTCGTTCACGAACGCGCAAACGGCCGGAAATCCAGCAGCCAAAACGCTGGTTTCCAGGTTCAGACGCGGTTCAAAAAAAACTAAATCGTGTTTGCCGCCGACATTCGCTGCTTCCAGAAATGTGCGATCGTAGGATTTGGTGCTGAATACGGCTACCTTCATGATTTTTGCCTGCAAACCCAGTAATAGTTGGAAATTTTTTCCAGATCAACTCTAAATTTTACTAGAATACCGTTGCCCCAAACAACCCACTTTCCATGAAAAATATTGAATTTCGTAACAAGAGCCTCTCTGAAGAACACAATTTTTTAGCTTGAGGGCAACTCCTGCTTAATTTTGGGAATTTCATTGCTTATACTGTAGTGAAGCGCGAGCGTTAATTGCTAAATTCTTAGGACAAACTCCAATGCCTAAAAAAATCAAAACTATAATTTATGAAATCTTAGAAACCTCAGAGTCAAGCAATTTATACAGTTTAGCAGATGATGTTTTCATAACTTGTTTGATTCTGATTAACGTCGCAGCTTTTATTGCTTCTACTTCCCCCACCTTGTCGCCAGAACACACATCGCTTTTGGCAAACATCGAAATTGTTTCCTCCTTAGTATTTACAATAGAATATATTTTGAGGCTATGGGTTTCTACAGTCGATCGCAAATACAGCCACCCGCTTTGGGGAAGATTGAGATATGCTCTTACACCGCTAAGCTTGATTGATTTAATTTCAATCTTACCTTTTTACTTCTTGCTGTTATTTCCTAGTTTTAACTTCGTTAACTTAATTCGTGTTTTGCGCCTGTTGCGCTTGCTAAAAATGAGTCGCTATTCAGAATCGCTCAGAACTCTGGGAGCAGTATTGTACGCTAAAAAAGAAGAGTTAATTGCCACTGCATTTGCAGTTTTTATTCTCTTAATATTTGCCTCTAGCGTCATGTATTTTGTTGAAAACGAGGCGCATCCCGAAACTTTTGCGAGCATCCCCGATGCAATGTGGTGGGGAGTTGTGACATTAACTACTGTCGGTTACGGTGATATTTATCCAATCACTCCTTTAGGAAAATTGTTAGGAGCAATATTAGCATTTTTGGGAATTGGAATTTTTGCGTTACCTGCGGGGCTCATCGCTGCGGGTTTTTCCGAGGAAGTCCAAAGGAGAAAGCAGGAAAAAATGGCGGCAAATTTAGAGCAATCGGCGAATTGTCAATCGGTCAAAAGGCTGGCGGAAATCGAGGTCGGCTTTGAAGAAAAGCAAAGGGCGATCGCGCTTCACATCGAAAGTTCGTCAGACTTGATGAGAAAATGTGTTCAAATTGCCAAACAGAAGTTAGGAAGTGATTTTCAAAATGAACAAATTATACGCGATTTAGCTATTCATTTGTACAATGAAGCCGTCCGCAAATTCGACCTGTAATTACAGATATATATTGCCTGTAATTCCACCCAATCGTTGCCATCGCTTGTGGTTGGTTATCACTGCTTTATGTAATGACTCATGACCAATAGTTAATTACCAATCTGGTGGCAAATTGTAATATTCGAGAGTTGATTTGTCTGCCAGCAAATCTTGGGTTTTTCTGTCAATTTTTATCTCACCATCCGCCAAAACTAACGCCCTTTGAGTCGTTTTACCGATCCAATTCAAATTGTGAGAAGCAATCAAAATTACCTCGATCGGCAATTGGGACAAAACAGACGCCAAATGACGCCGCCACGAGGGATCGAGTCCGTTCGTCGGCTCATCTAAGATTAAAATTGCCGGCTCTAATGCTAAAATTGCTGCCAAGGCTGCTAATCTTCTTTGACCTCCCGAAAGTTCGTGGGCCGAACGGTTGGCAAATTCTACTAAACCAAATTCGTCTAATAGGGCTAAAGCTCGATCGCGCGCCACTCCCGGCGGCACTCCGTAATTGCGAGGCCCGAACATGACATCCTCTAAAATAGTCGGCATAAATAGCTGGTCGTTAGCATCTTGAAAGCAAAATCCAATCTGCCTGCGCGCCTGCGATAACGTCGCCTCTTCCAACTTTTTTCCCTGCACTCTAATCTCGCCCGCTTGAGGGATTTTTAATCCGATCAAGTTTTCGAGTAAAGTGCTTTTACCAGCACCTGTCAGGCCGAGTAGAGCCACTCTTTCTCCTGGTTGCAAACTAAAAGAAATTCCCCGCAATATTGGCTTTTGATCGGGATAGCCAAATACTAAGTTTTCTACTTCGATTGTTGGCACAGATTTTAGTCTACTCAAGTTTTATTTGCCTCGATTTTAGGATTAAGAGTATGTAACCGCAGAGAGCACAGAGGGCGCAGAGAGGGGAAGGGAGAAGGCAAAAGGTAGAGGAATGAATTAATCAATTACCAATTACCAATTGCCCCTTCTAAATTACCACTTACCATAAGAAGCTATTGTTAATCCGGCTGCCATTACAATTGCTACTGTCAGCCAGAGTCGCTCTTTTGGTGTTGATTTTGATTCGGCAGGTACAGCTCCTTGATACCCGCGAATTAGCATTGCTGCGTGTACTCTTTCTGCCCGATCGAGACTTCGCAAATAAAGCGCTCCGATCATGGAAGCACTGGCGTAGCGCAGCCATCCTCCGGTACCCGACAAGCCCCGGAGTTGGGCTGATATTTTCATGCGGTTGACTTCGGACAGCAGGATTTCTAAGTATTGTCCTGTTAAAAGTACAATTTCTTGCAAACCTGCTGGTAGGGGTAATCCTTTGAGGGCGATTCCGAAACTGTGGGGTGGCAAAGTTAGCAGAAAACTGTTCATAATTAGCAGGCAAATTAGGGAACGCAGCAACAAAAAACTGGCGCGTTCCCAACCTTGGGGCAGCACTAATAAGGACAGAAAAATCAATTCTGCTCCCAACAGTTGCGCTAGGGTTCGCACCGGAGCCCTGAGCCAAAACGACCAAAAAAGTGCGATCGCCCCATAAATTCCCAGCCACAGCCAAGCGCCTGTCTTCAGAAAACCCATGCCAATCACAATTGTGAGAGACACTCGCAATCGAAAAGGTATGGAGAGTTTAGACATCTTTAGGTTTTACCACCAACTGAGCAATCCCAAAAGCCGCGCCGAAGCTGAAGGCAGACCCTAAAAGTCCAGCAATGCTAGTACCAATAGGCTGTTCTTCTAATCCTTTAACTGTGTAATCTGCTAAAGGAGTGGGATTTTCGATCGCCACAGCTTCTTTATCTTTAAAGCCGTATTTTTCGGCTACCGCTTCTAACCCGTCAGGCCAACTTGAAGCAAATAGTGAAAGCACCCCGGAAATTAATAAAACTCCGATTACTGGCACTATCCATTTCTGCAATTGTGGCTGTTCTCCCGGCAGTAAATCCGGCCGCACTTTGACGAGATAAGTTAACACGCCGCCTGTAATTACCCCTTCGCCAATCCCAATTAAAATATGTACCCCTACCATTGCTGGCAATGCGATATTGAGCCCTACAGTACCAGAAATTGCCAATTGGATCGCCACACTAATCGAAGCAGCCACGACGCTGAGGCCAGCGGCAATACCCGCAGCTAGGGGCAAACGATTTCTAGAACCTCCCAAAAGTTGCTGCAATGGCTGCAACAGCCACCAGCCCACCCAAATGCCAACTAGCCCCATGTTAAAAATATTAGCTCCCAAGGCGGTGATGCCCCCGTCGGCAAACAAGACGCTTTGAATTATAAAAACTGTGCTCATCGCTAAAGTTGCCGCCCAAGGGCTCCCCAAAACGACGGAAGCGAGCGCCCCTCCCAACAAGTGGCCGCTAGTGCCACCAGCTACCGGAAAGTTGATCATCTGGGCTGCAAACACGAAAGCTGTAGTTAAGCCCATAATTGGGGCTTGTCGGAGTCCAAGACTGGCGCTGGTTCGATTTAGGGCAACTGCGATTGCTGCTGCGCTTGCTATGCCGGTGGCAATGGCTACTGGCGGTGAAAGAAAACCATCAGGTATGTGCATTGATGTATCCTAACGAGAGAAGTTCCAACTCTTTAGTCAACTATTTTTTACTAAAATTTAAAACCCCCTCTGGGGGCATTAATGCGATCGAGCGATCGGGGGATTTGCGGCGGGCGATCGCTTATTTGACATAGATTCGGGCTTCACAGCCAAAGTTTTGAGGATGAAAATGCAACATTAAATAATCCTGAAGAATTATTCGGATATTGTACCGAAGACCCCCACATTCAAGCTTTTTGATAAAAAGGATCAATGTTTGTTTACAGATTAACCTGCAAAATGTATTTACCATCAAGCTCAAGCAATAATTAAAAAAAAATATCAAGAAAAAACTGAAAATCCCTAATTGGTTTTATTCCCACTCTTGAGAATAACTTACATTAAATTTTTGACCGAAATCATCCAGGATACAAGTCCTGAATTCATCCGTCCAGAAATAAAAAACCTGTATCCGATGAAACTTGCCGAACGTATTTATCTCGCGCAAGTCAGTCGATTTTAGATTTTAGATTTTAGATTTTAGATTTACCCCACAGATAAATCTGGGAGCTTGAACTAGGGTCTAAAATTTTGATCTTTCCACCACTCCTGTACGTGGCAGCGTATCCGTTTTTGGGCTGGGTTAATGCTTTAATCTAAAATCTCACATCTCAAATCTAAAATCGATTGACTTTTCCCATCGCAATGTGGCGCGTTAGGGAACATCTCATATTTGTAAAAACACTTCTTCTTCCTCTTCCCTCCTGCCTCCTGCCTCCTGCCTCCTGCCTCCTGCCCCCCAGCAAGAGAGCCTCAAAACTCCAATTTTTAGCTGGGCTGCTTTCATTCAGATGCTCCCGCGCGTTAGCCAAAAATAAATGTTTCGCGGTTTTCATGTCAAGTCTTTGACAATGGAGGGGCAAAATCCCGCTAATGCTGTTGCTAAGGGGTGGCCTAACGAGCTATTGCGAGTAACAGTCCGCTTCCGGCTGCAAATAATTCCAGTTTAGCTGTTGACAACCCCAAAAATTTGTCTGACAAGTCTCCAGAGGTTGTACCTTTCACTAATATGTCTACTGAAACGGCTATGGCAAGTAGGGCTACAGATAATACTCTCCAAGCTGTACCTGTATCAGCAGCCCAGCAGAAAGTTTAGGCGGTAGATGGAACAAATCAGACAGCAGAAATTACGGCGTAAAACTAGATGAGTTAACTCTGAAACTGTACGATCGCATCGATCGAAGTTGGCAAATTAGCCCTACGTTCAATCAAAATCTAGTCTATCGAGTCAGTACAAGTCAAGATGGGGCGATGGCGTTCCGCCCCGCAAGCTACGGCAATTTCCAGCCACTCAATCAACCAGCCAAGGATTACACCAAAGAAACTCCTTTGCCAAATCTCCTCAAATCTTCCGAAACTAGCAGCAGTAACAGTGCAGCACCAGTCGCTAAATTTACTGTAGTGTTTGAACCTACAGGAACCTTAGAAGTTAACCCCTAGCTCACATACAACATCTCTCCGGTAAGCTGCGCCATCAGCACCTTACTTTTCCTTTTTAACTTAAATGTGCTATTATAAACAGCGCCCTCTAAGGCATTCTACCTCTAAAACAACAAATGAAAGAACTTGACGAGAAAAAAACCCAGGAACTGCTATGCACCATCATGGAATGGGAACTTGCAGGTGTCGTGCGCTATACCCACTATTCACTAATGGTGACAGGGCCAAACCGGATTCCCATCGTGCAGTTTTTTAAAGCACAAGCAACGGAATCTCTACTCCACGCCCAACAAGCAGGAGAAATTCTCACCGGTTTAGAGGGACACCCCAGTCAGAAAATTGCTCCCATCGAAGAAACCTACAAACACTCGGTGAAAGACTTGTTAGAAGAAAGTTTAAATCACGAGAAAAAAGCCCTCAAAAAGTATAAGTCTTTACTTGAAGTCGTGACCAACTCCAGCGTTTATTTGGAAGAATATGCCCGAAATCTAATTGGGCAAGAAGAATTACACCAAGTAGAACTGAAAAAAATGCTCCGGGATTATAGTTGATTTAATCATTAGTTAATTGTGATTGGTTATGGGTTATTGGTTATTGGTTATTTCCAATGACCAATGACCAATGACCCATGCCCCATGACCATGCCCCCTAATTATAAAAAATGAATTTTAGTGAAGCCATACCAACTTTTATAGTTACCCTGCGCGAAGGCGTAGAAGCCGCCTTAGTAGTCGGAATTGTACTAGCTTGTCTTAAAAAAGCTGAGCAAAGTAACCTCAATTCTTGGGTTTATGCAGGTGTCGCAGTCGGCATTGCTTCTAGCGGTATTGTGGGTGTTATATTCAATGGATTGCTCGCAGCACTATCAACATCTGAGCAGCCTTACGCACCAGTCATTAAACAGCTATTAGAGGGCGTATTGGGAATTGTGGCGATCGCAATGCTAAGCTGGATGCTAATTTGGATGACTCAGCAAGCTCGCTTTCTCAAAGCAGAAGTTGAAGGAGCAGTTACAGCAGCTTTGACAGAAAATAGCAATGCCGGCTGGGGCGTATTTGGCTTAATTTTTATTGCGGTACTGCGCGAAGGTTTTGAAACAGTTATATTTGTCAGCGCTCAATTTCAACAAGGTTTGAGTCCCGCTTTGGGTGCTTTGGGCGGTTTGACTGGGGCGGCAATCATTGGCGCGCTACTGTTCAAGTGGGGTGTCAAAATTGATATCCGCCTGTTTTTCAAGTTTATGGGGATTTTGTTGTTGTTAATCGTGGCAGGTTTGGCAGTATCTGCACTCAAGCATTTTGACCAAGCCGCTGGGATTTTGTCGCAGATGAATAGCAAGTATGCAGCGATTTGTGTTTATTACGATCGCCTCGCACCAGTCCACTCTTGTATTTTAGGCCCGATGGTGTGGAATGCAGCAGAAATTTTGCCCGATCGACAATTTCCAGGAGTGATTCTCAAAGCACTGTTTGGATACAGAGAGCGACTTTATCTCGTCCAAGCGGCGGCTTACACAATATTCTTAACCACCATCGGCAGTCTTTATTTCCAAAAATTAAGTTCTAAGCCGACTGTTCCCAACCAAAATACTCCGCCAGCTCGATCGGAAACTCGCCCTCAGTAGGTATGCAAGCATTTGTTATCGGTTGTTTTGCTGATTCCAAGCAGAGAAAAAAATTAGCCCAACAGGCAAAAAAATGACCAAAATTTTTCAGGTTGCGGGATTGATTATTTGACTTTTATATGTCATTATTTAATAATGGTAATAGTTTTTATTATTTCTATAAATAAGCTGTGGAGTATTTAAAATAGTATTGTATGGTGCGGAGCGTCCTCCGCGTTTCCCTTGTCGGTGGAAGCGAGCGATATCTGACGCACCCTACTGACATCGTTAGTGGTTTAAATGCTCCACAGCTTACTTGTATTATTATTATTTAATAATACCGTAAATCCCCCCAAAAAGCCAGCCATACCCACTCAAAAAACACAAAAATTTTATAAGCAAAATTAACCAACTTAAAAAATTTACAGTTAACGGTTAACAGGGTAATGCAAGACGCGGACTACCGCTAGGGCGAGCCTGTGAGGACCTAGGCGCACCCTGCAAAAGTTAAGGCTGTTCTTCCCCACCCCAAATCTGCCCCCAGCCAGATTTGGAGTAAACAGTTTTCTGATATGCGCTGTTATCGCTTATAATAAGTACAAGAATATTTACAGAGCTCCGAAAGTTCTTAATCAACCTTATAATCCTTAATGAAGCTTAAAATTAAAAAATTGTTCGTTAAAGTTACCTGGAACCCCCAGAAGGCTGTAGGATCTGCCATTCGGTTAGCGGTGAGATAAATAATGATGCCCCGGATACTTGTTATTGATGATGACGCGGCGATCGCCGAACTTGTAGCCGTCAACCTAGAAATGGCTGGCTATGAAGTCACCCAGGCAGAAGACGGCATCAAAGGTCAGGCACTAGCAATACAACTGCTCCCCGACCTGATCATCCTAGACCTCATGCTGCCTAGAGTAGACGGATTCACCGTATGTCAGCGTTTGCGGCGTGACGAGCGCACCTCAGACATTCCCGTCTTGATGTTGACAGCCTTAAGTCAAACTCAAGACAAAGTAGAAGGCTTCAACTCCGGCGCCGACGACTACCTGACAAAACCCTTTGAACTAGAAGAGATGCTAGCCCGAGTGCGAGCTCTACTAAGGCGCACAGACCGCATTCCCCAAGCTGCCAAACACTCCGAAATTCTGAATTACGGCCCGCTGACCCTTGTCCCCGAAAGGTTTGAAGCTGTTTGGTACGCTCAGACAGTCAAACTGACCCACCTAGAGTTTGAGTTGCTGCACTGCTTGCTTCAGCGCCACGGTCAGACAGTCTCTCCCAGCGAAATTCTCAAAGAAGTGTGGGGTTACGACCCCGACGACGACATCGAAACTATTCGTGTACACATCAGACACCTGAGAACCAAGATGGAACCCGATCCCCGCCATCCTCGGTACATCAAAACCGTATACGGGGCTGGTTATTGCCTGGAGTTACCCAACAACGAACAAGTAGCTGAAGAAACCAAATCCTCTGCTTGAGCTAGCACGCCAGATGCAACAAGCAGTTAAAAATCCCGCTAGAAAAGCCTGAGAGCATTTGCTCTCAGGCTTTGTTGTTTTGAGTTTGAGATGAATATGTCAACAAGTAGCCATTAACTCTCTTGATTCGGAAAAAAATAATCCCGCATCCCCCTCTCACCGCAGGGCGGTTTCATTCTCAGGAAAATCGCGATTTTGTAGTAGGGGCTGTGCGACCCCTACTCCCCGTGCCCGCCCCCCCACGGACGATGAAATCGATGTTTCAAATATCGGGACTCTTCACGAGGGTTTGCCCCTACGGAGCCTGAAACAGCCCTGCCTCTAACCGTACTTTTAGAGAAGCTTGTCCATAGGAAAGTACCGGATTTCTTTTTCCACCTTGTCTTTTTCGAGAGGATTGGATAGCTACTTAGGGCTTGCTGAAAAAGTCAGAAAACAGCATTTAGAAAGATGAGTGAATTTGAGCTGGCATCGGCAATATAAGTTGTGTCAATCTTGTGATGGCGAAACATAGCTTTTACCAATGATTTAAGCCAAAAAACATGACAAAAGGTTTTTGTTGTGAAATAGACCGAAAAAAAGCCAAAAAGCCTGCCGTAGCAGGGCAGAAAGATTCATCACCAGAAAAGTTATTGCGATGCTTGTTTCAGAAGTATTACCAAGTTTAGCCATCACTCTACCGAGGCTGAATCTTCTTTTGGCTTCTCCAAATTTTCCCTCAATTGAGTTACGAATTCTCTCGTCTGACTGAGCCTGTTTTTTCGTTGACTTGCTGATATTTGTCGGGGGCCTTCCTAGAGGGGGGCCACTCATTCTAATCCCTCTTTCTTTGCACCACGCTCGATTTTCTCTGGTTCGATAAATTCGATCTACATGAATTGATTCAGGATAGAATCCCGTGAACCGTTTAAATTCTTCTACTTGTTTCTTTAAGTCTACAGACTCGTTAAAATTATCCCAACTAATTCGGTCTAAAAACACGTATCCGTTACGACAACTGGCTGACAGCTTTGCCCCAAACTCAACGGATTTCCCGGCTTTCCCTCTGACGATGGGGCGGATGTGGGGTTGTGTTAAACTTACCCCAACTGTCCTCAATACTATGTGTTTTATTTTCATACATCCATAACTGTTGACGGTAGACTTCTGTGACTACTAATAGCATTTTATAATAATATTTATTCAGCCACGTTAGCTCACCCATGTCCTCGATCTGAGCTAAATTTCTTTTAATATATTGAAGTTGTTTCTTAATCGCTTTTCTTCGTTCTTTTAGTGATGATCTTCGTTTCTTTGCTACTGTCAAGTATTCTTTTCTGGCTAGGTTTCGATAAGTTCTTGGTTTTTTTTTACGGGTGACTGAATTTGAGTGTGCAAAGCATCTATGATTGTTTCGGTT